>NZ_DAHVHV010000002.1:0-139319 GCF_027317285.1 Ferrovum sp.
GTGTTCGGCGGCGTGATCGAGCAACTGACGCAGGGAAATGAGAGCCATGATGTATCCTCGGAATGTGGATGGAGTTAGAAGGAAAATGAAGCCAGTGGGGGTTCTACCCCCAACTGTTGAAGCAGTTCCGGAAAACTGTCCAGCACGCGGTCAGGGTTGGCCGCAGCAATGGGTTCCCCGTGATTATACCCATGGTTGAACGCCCAGACTGTTACACCGGCACGACGCGCAGCCTGGACATCATTGCTGGAGTCCCCCACAAAAAGAGCGTCCTGCGCGCCCAACCCTGCATCGACCAGGGCCTTCTGGAGTGGCTGGGGGCTGGGTTTTCCTTCCGGGGTATCTCCGCCCCCCACCAGAATGTCGATGGCCTGGGCCAGCCCCTGGCTGTCCAGCAAACGTTGGGACAGGTCCCGATCCTTGTTGGTCACGACGGCCAGTTGGCAGCCCGCCGAACGCAGGGCTTCCAGGGCCTCGGACGCACCGGGATAAGGCCGACTGTGAATTCCGGTCAGGTCATGATAGACCTGCAGAAAGCGCGGGTAGTACCGATCATACAATTGTGCCGCCCGTTCCTCGTCCTGCCCCGTCACCCGTTGCAACACGGTGGCAAACAACCAGGCGGTGCCCTTGCCGATCCACTCCCGGATCAACGCCGCAGGCAAAGGGTCAAAACCCGCCTCGTCCAGGGTTTGATTCACGGAGCAGGCAATCTCGAGGGCGGTATCCACCAGGGTACCGTCCAGGTCAAACATGATCAGGCGCGGCAGGGGAGCAACCTGTCCCATCAGCAAGCAGCCTTGCGCTTGTAATCCATCATCTTGAGAATCATGGGCGTAAAGATCAATTGCATGGCCAGGCCCATCTTGCCGCCAGGAACCACCAGCGTATTGGGACGGGTCATCATGGCATCGTGCAACATGGACAGCAGATAAGGGAAATCGATGCCGTGCGGATCAGAAAAACGGATCACCACCATGCTTTCATCCGGACTGGGAATGTCATTGGCGATGAAGGGGTTGGAGGTATCCACGGTGGGCACGCGCTGAAAGTTGACGTGGGTGCGCGAAAACTGGGGACAGATGTGGTTGACGTAATCGGGCATGCGGCGCAGGATCACGTCCATGACGGCTTCCTGAGAATAGCCCCGCAATTTCTGATCCCGGTGGAGTTTCTGGATCCACTCCAGATTGATGATGGGAACCACGCCCACCAACAGATCCACCTGGGCCGCCACATTGACCTTGTCGTCGGCATAGCCGCCATGCAGCCCTTCGTAGAACATCAGGTCGGTCCCCGACTCGATGTCCTGCCAGGGGATGAAGGTCCCCGGTTCCTGCTTGTAGGGAGCGGCTTCACCGGCATCGTGCAGATATTTGCGGACTTTACCCATCCCGGTCGCACCATAGGTCTTGAACAGGTTCTCCAATTCTTCAAGGAGATTGGCCTCGGGACCGAAGTGGCTGAAATTGCGATTGCCCTTGTCTTCCCGTTCCTTCATCTGCGCTTTCATTTCTGCGCGATTGTAACGGTGAAAGGAATCGCCCTCCACCAACTGGGCAGTGATCTTTTCACGGCGAAAAATATGTTTGAAACTGTTCATCACGGTGGTGGTACCAGCACCGGAGGAGCCCGTCACGGCAATGATAGGGTGTTTGCGGGACATGATCGATGACCTCTTTTATGCAATTATTTTACTAAGTTTCTCAGGCCCGGAACAGGCCACGCTCGCTGAACAGCGGGGAAGAAAAGGGTTCTCCCTTTCCTTCGTCGTGCTCCTGGTGATACTGAACCACCCGGGCCACCTCGTGACGGGACCCCAGAATGACCGCAATGCGCTGATGGATCTGGGTGGGCACCACTTCCATGATGCGTTCCCGGCCCGTGCTGGAAAGCCCGCCCGCCTGCTCCACGATCATGCTCATGGGGTTGGCTTCGTACAGGAGCCGCAGACGCCCGGGCTTCACAGGTTCCTTGGTATCCCGTGGGTACAGGAAGATCCCGCCGCGAATCAGGATACGGTGCACTTCCGCCACCATGGAAGCAATCCAGCGCATATTGAAATCGCGCTCGCGCACGCCCGTCTTACCCGCCTTGCATTCGCTGATGTAACGGGTGACCGGGGGCTCCCAGAAACGCTCGTTGGAGGTGTTGATGGCAAATTCGTTGGTATCCGCCGGAATCTGGATATCCGGATGGGTCAGGATGAAGTTGCCCACTTCCCGGTCCAGGGTAAAGCCATGGGTTCCCTTGCCCACCGTGATGACCAGCAGAGTTGCCGGGCCATACAGGGCATACCCGGCCGCCACCTGTTCGGTCCCGGGCTTGAGATAATCCTGCACCTCGGGCTCTCTCCCTTCAGGCGCACGCAGGATCGAAAAAATGGAACCCACCGAGACATTCCCATCGATATTGGATGAGCCATCCAGCGGATCAAAAATCGCCAGGAAGGGACCGCGCTTGTGCGGTGCGCGCACGGGGAAGGGATCGTCCATCTCTTCCGAAGCGACTCCTGCCACCAGTCCGCCCAATTCAAAGGTGTTCACGAACGCCGTGTTGGACAGGACATCCAGTTTCTTCTGGGTCTCGCCCTGCACATTGGTGGTATCCATGCTGCCCGTCGCACCGCCCAACGCGCCCTTGGAACTCAGGGCGGAAATGGCTTTCACCGCAGCGGCCACATCCACCAGCAGGGCAGCCAGATCGGCCCCATCCTTGGTGCCACTGACATTTTCGATCAAATACTTGGATAAGGTCTTGCGCCCCAGATGCATGGTATGTTTTCTCCGTCAATCAAGCGTTGCCGCATTATTTTGGCCCCCGGAAGATTCCAAAGACACAGGACTCCCCCCAGGGATTTATGGTTATCTGTCGATGATATCCTGAATCCAGTATAAGCAACCCTAAGTATTTTTTATCCGGATCATAAGGAAAAATTACCAGGCAGGATTCATCGTCTCATACCCGTAGTATGACGCAACTTTATCGCGTTGCACAACTGCAACGCACTCCCATAAACGAGAGAGCCGGGATTTCCCGGCTCTCTCGTTCTTTCGGTTCCCCTCACCGGGGGACAGGAGCAAAAGTTATTTATGCCATACCGCATTGTCCAGCATGAAAACGAGAACGGCTGGCCCTACGATTCCAATGATTTCCATCCAAGTAACGCTCATCACACCCCCCTCATCTCGTTGTCTGCGCCCTGATGGTACCGCTCCCCTGAGCATGTCCGGCGCATGGTTCAAAGATACGAAAGAAATCGTGATTTACCTTTGATTAAAATCAATTTTTATGCGTTTTCAACGTCCTGGGAAAGGATTTTTCCTTCCACTGGGGCAGGCAGGCCGTCAGCACCGCGGAAAACAGGATCACGGCCCAGGACAGATGAATCCACGCCAGAAAAATGGGGAAGGCGGCAAAGGCGCCGTAGATCAGGGTATAACTGGAGAGGTGGGCGACAAACCAGGTGAAGCCATTTTTCATGATTTCAAACAGCAAGGCACCCAATACGCCGCCAAACAGGGCATGCCGACGCCGCACCGGGTGATCGGGCACCTTGTAGAAGGCCAGTGCCAACCCTGCCGCCATGACCAGAAAAGACAGCCACTTGAGCACCAGATGAGTCAGGTGTGCGCCCTTCCCGGCCCACCCGATGGACGTCTGCACCAGGAGCGTCATCCCCCATAGCCCCAACCCGAAAAGCAGGGGCCCCAGAAGGATCAACCCCCCATAGATCGCCAGACGGGTGTGCAGGGGACGACGAGGAGCCGTTCCCCAGATGGCATTGAAGGTGTGATCCACCGTCAGGATCAGGGAAAACACCGTCCCCATCAGCATACCCAGCCCCAGATAGGTCAATTGGGCAGCGTGCCCGGAGAACTGGGTTGCATAAACCGCGACCAGTCGGGCCGCCACATCAGGCAGAAGATTGGCCAGCAGAAACCCTCGCACGACCTTCCCGAAATGCCCAAATTCGGGGAAAAGAGAATAGATGTCGATACTGAAGGTGATCAGTGGCACCAGCGCGAAAAGCGTGGTGGTGGTGAGGCTGGATGCCGATTGCATGCAGCGGTCCTGTTGAAACTTTCGCCCCACCATGAGCATGAACTGCCACAGGGCCCGTCCCATGATCTTCACACTTGCGGATTGACCCGTTCCGTGCGCACCTGCAGTTTGTTCAAGGCATTCAGATAGGCCCGCGCAGAGGCCACCACGATGTCCGTGTCCGCCCCCAGCCCGTTGACGATGCGCCCATCCAGAGCCAGCCGGACGGTCACTTCCCCCTGGGATTCGGTGCCGCTGGTAATGTTGTTGACCGAATAGAGTTGCAACTCGGCACCACTTTGCGCCACCTGCTCGATGGCCTTGAAAGAAGCATCCACCGGGCCGCTCCCCTCCGCCTCCGTGGTCCGTTCGTCTCCTCCCAGGGTCAAAACCAGGCGGGCCCGGGGGGACTCCCCCGTTTCGCTATGCGCCATCAGGGAAACCAGTCCGTAGTGATCATTCTGGCCTTCTCCGACTTCTTCCCCCACCAGGGCCTGAAGATCTTCATCGAAAATCTCATGCTTCTTGTCGGCCAGCACCTTGAAACGCTGGAAGGCGGCATTGAGCGCAGCCTCCGAATCCAGCACGATGCCCAACTCCTGCAAGCGGGTACGAAAGGCATTGCGTCCCGAATGTTTGCCCAGCACCAACTTGTTGGCTTTCCAACCCACTTCCTCGGCACTCATGATCTCGTAGGTTTCCCGATGCTTGAGGACTCCATCCTGATGAATCCCGGATTCGTGCGCAAAGGCATTGGCCCCCACCACGGCCTTGTTGGGTTGCACCGGAAAACCGGTGATGGTGGAGACCAGACGACTGGCCGGGACGATCTGGGTGGTATCGATGCGCGTGGTCAAGCCGAATACATCCTGGCGCGTGCGCAACGCCATGACGATCTCTTCCAGGGCGGCATTCCCGGCGCGCTCCCCCAGTCCGTTGATCGTGCATTCCACCTGCCGGGCCCCCGCCAGCACGGCAGCCAGCGAATTGGCGACGGCCAAACCGAGATCATTGTGACAATGCACCGAAAAAACCGCCTGGTCGGCATTGGGAATGCGGTTCATCAAGTCGGCAATGAGCGCCCCATACTGAAAGGGAATGGCATAGCCCACGGTATCCGGGATATTGATGGTGCGGGCTCCCGCCCGGATCGTCGCCTCGATCACCCGACACAGGAAGTCCGGTTCGGAACGGACCGCATCCTCGCAGGAAAACTCCACATCATCCGTGAACTGTCGGGCCAGCGTCACGGCCGACACCGCATGCCCAAGCACCTGCTCCGGGGTCATGCGCAACTTGCGTTCCATGTGCACGGGAGAGGTGGCGATAAAAGTATGAATACGTTTTGAAGGAGCGGGGGCCAGGGCTTCTGCCGCGCTGCGGATATCCTTTTCCTGGGCACGGGCCAATCCGCAGACAGTGCTTTCCCGAATCGCGCCGGCCACCGCCTTGACGGCCTCGAAGTCGCCGGGACTGGCCGCAGGAAAGCCCGCCTCGATCACGTCCACACGCAAGCGCTCCAACTGGCGGGCAATGCGGACCTTTTCTTCACGGGTCATGGAGGCGCCGGGGCTTTGTTCGCCATCGCGCAGGGTCGTATCAAAAATTTTTACAGTATTCATGGTCTCGTCCTTGAAAGTCCAGAGACTTTCATTCATGGCGGAGAACCCCTCAGGAGAGGGGGATCGATACACAACGATGGAAGAAGAAGGATTTTAGCGCGCAAGGCGCAGCAGCAGGAGGGATCCCGTGCAGAAAAGAAGAGCGGAAGTGAAATTTGAGTTCATGGGTTGATTCTACGAAAAAGCCAGAACCCCTGTCAAGGGAACCATCCGATCCGGAAAAAACTTTTCCTATCTCCGGTCGACCTGTGCGGACACCAGCGCAACGACAGTTTCGGCAGAGACCAGGCGGGCACTGGTTTCGAGCCGGCCCTGAATTTCCACACACCCATTTTTCAGGTTGCGTTCGCCGACCACGATGCGCCAGGGAATCCCCATCAATTCCTGGTCGGCGAGCATGACGCCCAGGCGTTCGTCACGGTCGTCAAAGAGCACCTCCACCCCCGCCGCCCGCAAGTCGGCATAGAGGCGTTCTGCCGTGTCCCGCACCAGGGGGCTCTTGCTCGGGCCCAGGGCAATCAGGCTGATCTGGAAAGGGGCCAGCGCCGGGGGAAAACAAATCCCCCGCGCATCATGGTGTTGCTCGATGGCTGCCGCCACGATGCGACTGACCCCGATGCCGTAACACCCCATTTCCACTACCCGGGAACGGCCTTCTTCGTCCAGATAGTTGACCCCCATGGCCTCACTATACCGGGCCCCCAACTGGAAAACGTGTCCGACCTCGATCCCCCGAGCCAATTCGAGGAAGCCCCGGCCATCGGGAGAGGGGTCGCCAGCAACCACGTTGCGCAGGTCCACTACCCGCTCCGGTTCAGGCAGGTCCCGACCGAAATTGACCTGGATGAAGTGGGCGTCGGGCTGGTTGGCGCCACAGGCAAAGTCGGCCAGAACAGGCACGGCCCGATCCGCCCACAGGGTGATGCCAGCAGGCAGACCGACGGGACCGACAAAACCTTTGACGGGGCCCAGCCACTGGATGATTTCAGAGTCCGATGCCAAACGGAACGAACCCAGGAGTTTTTCGGTTTTAACTTCGTTGAGGATATGATCCCCGCGCAGAAGCAGCAGGTGCGGGTGTTGTTCGTCATCCATGACCAGCAGGGATTTCACGATCCGGTCGAGAGGCAGATTCAGGGCCTTCGCCACGGCCTCACAAGTCGTGATGCCGGGGGTGGACACCGTGGTCAGGGGCGCGGAGGGCGCGGGACGAGGAATCGTGGGAGCCAGCGCCTCGGCCAGCTCCACGTTGGCCGCGTAATCGGAATGAGGGCAGAAGGCCAGGGCATCTTCACCGGAATCCGCCAGGACATGGAACTCCTGGGAGGCATACCCCCCAATGGCTCCGGTGTCGGCAGAGACCGCACGAAATTCCAGGCCCAGGCGGGTGAAGATCCGTTGATAGGTCTGAACCATGAGGGCATACGTGGATTCCAGGCTGGCGCGATCGGCATGAAAGGAATAGGCATCCTTCATGACGAATTCGCGGGCACGCATGACCCCGAAACGGGGGCGAATCTCGTCGCGAAACTTGGTCTGGATCTGGTAGAAATTCACGGGAAGTTGCCGATAACTGCGAATCTCCCGGCGTGCAATGTCACTGATCACTTCTTCGTGGGTGGGACCGAAACAGAAATCCCGCTCGTGACGATCCTTCATTTTCAGCATCTGGGGGCCAAACTTGTCCCAGCGGCCTGTTTCCTGCCATAACTCGGCAGGGATGATGGCAGGCATCAACACTTCCTGGGCGCCGCTCCGGTCCATTTCTTCCCGCACCACCGCCTCCACCCGGCGCAACACGCGCAACCCCAGGGGCATCCAGGTATAGAGCCCGCTGCCCAGGCGCCGGATCAGACCCGCCCGCAACATCAGTTGGTGACTGATCAGTTCGGCTTCGGCAGGGGCTTCCTTGAGGGTAGGGATAAACAGTTGGCTGGCGCGCATGACAGGAGGTTCCGACAAATAGAAAAAATTGGTGCCCATTCTAACGCAGTTGGGGGGTAATCCGTACGCCATAATGGCCCGGACACGATCGGCGGGAGGGATAAACGATGCGTCTGGCAGCGGTGATACAGGGGGCGTTCATGCTTGTCATGGCAGGCTGTGCAGAAACGCCGGGGCCCGTGGCGGAGATACCCGATCGTGGCGAGGAAATTCGCTGGCTCCGCGCTTGCGCGCATAAAATGCCGGAAACCCTGTACCTGACGGTGGACCAACTGCGCGGAACCGGGCAAATGACCTGGATTACCCACCATAAGACGCTGCCCGTGAAATTGAACGATGACTTGGTGGTGTCCTGCCGGCAGCCACAGGGAGAACACACGTTGGTGGATTCGCCCTGGCTGTTTGCGGGGTATGGACGATGGATCCCGGCCTTGGGCATCGATGATTTCGGCGCTCAGGACCTGACGGGAAAAACCGTCATCCTGGTGGCCGGAAATTCCCGTTTGCCCGACGATGTCCTGGTGGACTCGGCGCAGGCCCTGGCTTCGGCAGGTCAATCCCTGGACCCGAAAGAGGCGGACCGGATCGATCATGCCCTGGCCCGGGGAGCATCCCTGGTCCTGGTGGTGACCGGCCCGGAACAATTTGCACGGCATCAACGCTTCCCGGAACTCGTGCTGCATCCCCCCGAGTCCGCTCGACCCCTTCCGCACAACGGGATGGTAGGCTGGACCACGTCCCAGGCATGGGGACAGTGGCTGCAAAAGGCCGGAGAACACCCGGACCTGCTTGTCTTGCGGGCGCGGCGCCCGGATTTCCAGCCGGTACCCTTACCCTTGCAGACGGCGGGCGTCCTGTCCTGCAGGGCGCAGTCCGTGGAACTGGAGATCCCGGCCTCCCAGGCAACCCCGGTCGCATCGATGCCGGACCGGAGTTCCCTTTCTCTGCCCCTTGCGACGCCGTAATGCGCCCAGACGTTATTTGATGCCTCGACTGGCGTGGACATTCATCAGGTTGGCCGCGGCGTGTGATCACCATTTCCTCCCCCGCTTCCACTTGGTCATGTACCCGAAGGCAGGAAAGGATCCGCATGAATCTCCGCCATGGATGCCCCGCCCAGAAAAATCTTGAGGCGCGCCTCCTTGACCATGTCCGGATGACCGCAAAGAAAGACACGATGGCGCGTAAATCCCCGGTGATCATTCACGGCGGCTTCAAGCACGGTCCCCACCCGGGCATTCAACGACTGTGCTTCCGGGCTGGCACGATCCACGCAGGGAACATAATGGAAATTGGGAAATTGCCCGGCCAGGCGCTGCAAGTCAGCCTGATGATAGAGGCCCTCCACCGTGAAACTGCCGTGGTAGAGCCAGATCGGCCCAAGATGCCCCTGGGCAAGGGCATCGCGCACGATCCCATAAAGGGGGGCCAGGCCGGACCCCGTCCCGAGCAGCAGCAAGGTCTGTCCTTCCTGTCCGGCGGTATAAAAACACTGTCCCAGTGAATCCCCGATTTCGATCTGCTCACCCACCTGGAGTTGATCGTGTACCCAGGTACTGACCCGCCCCTCCGGAATCCGGCGAACGTGCAATTCCAGCCAGTCATCGAGTTCGGGAACGCTGGCCAGGGAATAACAGCGCGACAGGTCCGCCTGACGGTATAAACGCAGATATTGCCCGGCCCGATAGTCCAGAGGGCGTTCCGGTTTGAGGCGCAGCGCCACGATATCCTGATTCAGGGACTCCACGGCAAGGACCCGTGCTTTCTGACGCAAGCCCTCCGCGTCGGCCAGCGCCACCGTCAGGTCCGATGAAGGACGAGCCCGGCAGGCCAGGAAATACTTTTGCGCCACCAAAGCGGGTTTCAAACCTTCCTGGGCCCCGGCGGGGACCTCTCCCTCCAGACACCGCATCAGACAGGATTGGCAAACACCGGCCCGACAACCCGAGGGAATTTCCACCCCGTGTTCGGCCAAACTTTCCAGCACCGTCCGGGGCGCCTCGTACACGAAATCCTGCCCCTGAAACCGAATGATCGTCATGCTCGCCTCGCATAAAAAAGCCCCGTGGAAATGGCTCTCCACGGGGACAAAACTCACCGACCGGAACGAAAAGGAAAAAAGTTATTTCCCCAGCACATCGTTGCGCGTGGTTTCAGCCACTGCCGCCACCTGTGCAATCAAGGCGTCGGACACCCCCAATTCCTTGAGGGTAGCGCCCAAATCCTCCACCACGGCGTCGAAATGGCTGTCGTTCAACCCCTGCGCCACCAGATGGGCATGCCCCCGACGCATATCTGCGCCCGTGTAATTGTTGGGCCCTCCAAACGCCATGGTCAGGAAAGCCTTTTGTTTGGCTGCCTGTTTTTCCATGTCCACTCCGCTGAAGAAACGGTTGATGCGCTCATCCTGCAGGACCTTGCGGTAAAAAATATCCACGGCAGCATTGACTGCAGCCTCTCCACCCAGTTGCTGGTATAAACTCATGATTGATCCTCAATGTTGTCGTTCGTTAAAGAAAACTCCAGGGCCGCCCTTCGCAGGGCTCGCGCGACCACGGGGTCATAATCGCAGAAATGGCGCCATGATGTATGACAATGATTGGGTAGTCGACGGAAACATTCTACCTCCTAAGAGGTATTCCCTCCCTGGGAAATAAACCGGAAAATGCGGTGAATCATTTGGTTGGAATAACCTTTACGATGCGTTAAAATTGCCCATGAACCTGTTTTCCCGCTCCCTGTCCTTTCTTCCCGCACGTCCCTGGAGCCTCCTGGGTTTGCGTCGCCGGGTAGGTCTGGGATCGTTGCGCCAGCGTCTGGCTCTTTCCCTGGCGTTACTCTTCCTTCTGGTCCTGCTCGGCGTCCTCAGCGCCTGGCGCATGACGATCCACAGCAGCGGTGAAGCACGCCTCCTCAATCACACCGCCGAACTGCGCATGCTGGTCTGGCGCCTGGAGGTGGCACATCTCACGGGCAACCACACCGTTCAGGAAGAGGAAACGAGGGAATGCGACGTTCGGCTCAAGCCCCTGCCCCAACTGACTAAGGACGGATTCCTTCTCGCCGACAGCCCGTGGCCGGGCTTGCTGCTTCAGGCATGGCCGGACCTGCGCGCCCATCTCGAGGCTCCCCCCGATCCAGTCAACCAGCGCTGGCTGGATCAGGCACTTCCGGCCTTCACCCACCTGATCGATCAGGTGACCAACGGCCTGGAACAAGACCTGGAATCCCGCATCCAGACCCTGCGCTGGGTTCAGGGGGCCACCCTGTTGGGCGCATTGCTGCTGACCCTGTCCATCGTCCTTCATCTCCAGCGGGATTTCTTCGTCCCCCTCAAGGTCCTCCTGCGTTCTGCCCAGGCTGTCCAGAACGGACAGTTTTCGGTACGCGTCTCGCCCCAGCCCAACAATGAACTGGGCGAAGTCGGCACCGCGTTCAATGCCATGGTGGAGAGACTCTCGGTCTTGTATGAGGGGCTTGAACAGCGGGTCGCGGAAAAAACCCGTGAACTGCAACACAGCAACCATCTTCTGCAACTGCTCTATCGCACGGCAACCCGGCTGACCGAACAGGACCTGACCCAGGAAATTCTTCTGGAGATGCTCGTCGACGTGGAGCGAGCCCTGGAACTGGGACCGGGCATCGTCTGCGTACGCCGTGAAGAGGACAGCCGCGCTTACCCCCTCGCCACCACCTTACCCGAAATCGAGCGGGCCGCACTGTGTGAATCCCTGGGCTGTTCCATCTGTTTCGGCGCCGGTCGCCCTCCCACGGCCGTCAGCGAACATCGCGTGGGTACGATCCATCTGGTCAGCATTCCTCTGACAGGCGGCGGACAATGGCAGGGGGTCATGCCTTTCCAGATCCGGGAGGGAAACACCCTGAAAACCTGGCAAGCCCAGATCCTGCAGACTCTGGCCGGCCATGTCGCCACGGCCCTGGCCAACGCGCGACGCACCGAAGAACGCCATCGTCTGGCCGTATACGAGGAACGGGCCGTCATCGCCCGTGAACTACATGATTCCCTGGCCCAGTCGCTCTCCTACCTGAAAATCCAGGTTTCGCTCCTGCAAACCCGTCTGGAACCGAAGGCCTCGCCCGAACTGCAGGCCACCGTGGAGGAACTCAAGACCGGCCTCAACAGTGCCTATCGGGAATTACGCGAACTTCTGACCACGTTCCGCCTCACGCCGGGTCAGACGCCCTTCACCGAAGAACTGACCAGTGTCGTTCAGGAAGCCAAACGGCGCTGTGGTTTCGAGATCCTTCTGGAGCAGCGCATGAACAACCTGGAATTGGGGGCCAACGAGGAAATTCACCTGATGCGTCTGATCCGCGAGGCCCTCATCAACATTGAACGCCACGCCAAAGCCACCTGGGCACGGGTCACGCTGGAAGCCAACAGTCTGCGTCAGGTGGAACTCTGCATCGAAGACAATGGCCAGGGATGGCCGGCAACGGCCCCTTCCGGGGGACATTTCGGCCTGACGATCATGCGTGAACGCGCTGCCTTCCTGAACGGGGTGCTGACCTTCGATACCCGCCCTGACGGCGGCGCGCGCATTACCCTGACCTTCATTGCCCAAACCCCTTACGCCGCCCGCTGAGGTTCTCTTGCCACCGCCCCCCCTCCCCCCGCATGAGATTCGCGTTCTGGTCATCGACGATCATCCGCTGTTTCGCCGCGGGGTCCTCCAGTTGCTGGCCAGCACGCCTCATTTCAAGACCGTGGGCGAAGCCGATACCGGCGACGACGGCATCGTTCAGGCCCTGGAACTGAAACCGGATCTGATCCTGCTGGATCTCAATATGAAGAAAGGATTGGACGGCATCGCGACACTCCAGCATCTGCAAGGGGCCGAGTTGGACACCAAGATCGTCATTCTCACGGTATCTGACGACCCCCAGGATCTGGTGACCGCCATTCGGGCCGGCGCAGAGGGGTACCTGCTGAAGGACACGGATCCCGAACAGATGATCGGACACCTGAATGAAGTCATGTTCGGCCGTACCGTCATCAGCGATACGTTGACCCATTGCCTGGCCATTGCCTTGCGCGATGATTCGATGAAAACATTGCGCCAACCGTCCGCCCTGACCGAACGGGAGGACAGCATCGTCCAGTGTTTGGCACAGGGCCTGTCCAACAAGTTGATCGCCCGCGAGTTGGGCATCATGGAAAGCACGGTCAAAGTCCATATTCGCAACCTCCTCAAGAAACTCAACTTCCATTCACGCCTTGAAGCGGCCGTCTGGGCAGTCACCCAAGGACAACGCTAGGCCCCTTCTTCATGTTCAAAATTTCCGGTTATTCGCGGTTCCTCACCCCCGCCCAGTTCGTCCTGTTCAACCTCACCCTGGGCATCGGACATTTTCTGGTCCTGCTCAACGCGGGCGCGTATCTACCCATGCTGCCCTATGTCACCGGTTCGATGGATGAAGGACTACCCTACGTGGTATGGGGACAGAGTGATTACTTTACCGCGCTGGGATGCGCCTTCCTCTTCGCGCGCCCATTGATGAAACGATTCGGTCCCAAGGTCACCGTCATTGCGTCCTTTCTCCTGTTTTCCTTTGCCAGCCTGGGGGCCCTGTTCGTCGTCCACAATCTGATCCTGTTCACCAGTTTCCGGGTCGTTCAGGGCTTTGCCGCCGGGCTGGGCATCATTCCTTCCTTCTTTCTGCTCCTGGAATATTACAAGACCGAACGCCAGCCCACCGCCACCGCCCTCTGGGGATTGGCGGTATTCATCCCTTTTTCCGTCGGACCTGCGCTGGGCGGCTGGTTCGCTTACGTACTGGGAGATTGGCGGTTGCTGTTCTTCGCCTCCTTCCTGATTTCGCTCCTGATCGCCGGAATTCTCTGGGGGTTGCTGGCCGACTGGGAAGATGTGATCGACCGATCCTATCCCATCCTCGACCAGAGTCTGACCTTTGGGCTGTTTTTCGCCTCTGCCCTGATGTTGCAGGAGTTCTTCGATGTCGGTCTGCTGAGCGATCTTTCCAGTCGTTTTCAGGAGTTATGGGGAATGCTGTTCCTCACGCTCACCGGTTTCGCCTTGTTCCAGATTCGGAATGCCCGCAGCGAGAATCCCCTGTTCTCCTTTTCCCTTTTTTCCCATCGCAACTTTGGTGCAGGCACCCTCCTGTTCTGTCTCTCCTTCATGCTCCTGCAGGGGGGCATCGTCCAGTACATCATCCGGTTCCAGTTGGTGGAGGGCTATACCGCCTGGCATGTGGGACTGTTGTTCCTGCCTCTATTCATATTTTCCAAACCCTTCAGCCTGCTGACCCAGAACCGCATCCAGAACGGCTGGGACCCAAGAATTCCGGCCAGTCTGTCCCTTCTGGCCATCGCCTTGAATTTTTGGTGGATTTCCAGTTATCTGCGCCCCGCAACCTGGGAATTACTGCTTCTCCCCCAACTTCTCCTGGGCGCCGCGATCGGCCCCTTCTTTTCGTCCATGACGACCCTCGCCCTGGGCCATGTACCGAAGAGCCAGCAATTGAACGCGCTCGATCTGCTCAACGGGGCAAGAAACATCGGCGCCGGTTTGGCCATCACTTTCTCGGATATCGGTTGGGATCGCCTGCAAGCCCATCAATGGAATCTTTTCACCACCCCTGATCCTTCCAATTCCTTGCGTTTTTTGTCGTTTTCGCCGATCGACTCCCATACGGCGCATACCGAACTGGAAAGAGTGGCAGGCCTTTTGACCTTCAACGACTTTTTTCAGTTACTGGCGTGGGGCACCCTGCTCTTTTCCTGTCTCGTCTGGTTCCTGACGCCGCCCCGGACACACCTCCCCGATCCGGACCTGATCATTCTCGAAAATCTTGGAGAAGAGCCATGAGACGTCTGTCGTTTCTACTTGCCTGTTCGTTGGCGGGTTGCGTCCCTGCCGTCAGCCCGAGCGTCCCCGTCCTGGGCGGGGTCTCCGTCCCCACTGCGCTCACGAAGGCCAATGCCGCCGTGCAGCCCCAGGAAAATGTCGCACTTCCGGACAAATGGTGGGAATCCTTCCACAACCCTGCGCTCGACCGGCTGGTGGCACAAGCGCTGGCGCATAATCCCGGCCTGGACGAAGCGCGCAATCGCCTCCTGGAAGCCCAGGCCCTGGTATTCAAATCCAAGTCGCTGCTTTACCCCCACGTCAATTCCGGGGGGGCCATCATCCATACGCGCATCTCGCGCAATGGGCCCACCGAACCGTACAGCGGGGTCACCGCCAATCTGGCGACCCTGTTTCCCCTCATGGTCAACTACGACCTGGATTTATGGGGCCGCGATGACGCTCTGATCCAGGCTTCCGAAGCCTCGGAAGAAATCACCCGGGCCAGGTACAGGGAAAGCGCCCTGATGCTGAGTTCCGCCGTCATCAAAACCTATTTTGCCCTGCACAGCGCCAAGGAACTGGTCGAACGACAAACCCGCATCGTCCAGTTGAGCGAAGAAAGGATGAAACTTCTCGACACCTCGTTTCAGACGGGCATCGGACCCAGACCGCCCGTGCTGACCAGTCAGACCCAATGGCATGAAGCCCGGAACGAACTGGAAAAGTTGCAGCGTCAACTTTCCTCCCTGAATTATGCGCTCTATGAATTGATCGGAAAAAGCCCCGAAGACACCCTGACGCCAACCGTCCCGTCGAGGCCGGACCAATTCCCTCTTCCGGCCCGGGTGGATCTGAACCTCGTTTCCCAGCGCCCGGATGTGCAGGCCGCCCTATGGAACGTCAAACGCAACCAACATCTGGAAAAAGCAGCACGGGCCGCCTTTTACCCCAATATCAATCTGGTTGGTCTGATGGGATTCAACAGTATCGGCATTTCCGATCTGGTGACCCCTGCCGGAGGAACCTATGCCTACGGTCCGGCCTTTGACTTGCCCATCTTTGAGGGAGGGGCTCTGGAGGGACAATTGCACGCGACGGAAGCGGCCCGAAACAGTGCCATCGATGCCTACAACCATGCCTTGCTGGTGGCCGTACGCGAAATTGCCGACGGTCTGTCGACCATGAAACATCGCCGTGAACGTCTTGAAGAAATTTCCGCCGCGGTCACTGCCAGAACCGCAGAAACAGAGATCGACCAGGAAAAATTCGGCGCAGGAATTTCAGGAAAATTACCCTATCTCGATGCCTTGATCCGTTTGGAGAGTGAACAAATGAAAAAAACCGAAGAGAGTCTGGATTGGCTGAACAGTATCACGGACACAGCCACGGCCCTTGGGGGAGGATTCGGAGGGTGGGCGTCATGAAAACGGGTCCGGTCAAACACTCCCGAATCCGCCATCATCGACTGCGCGGCGTAGGAATACTCAGCGGCATCGCCCTGTTCTCCCTGCTGTCTTACTGGTACCTGTTTCTGCGCCCCGTGGTGGAAAGCGATGATGCCTATGTCACCGGCAACATCATTCCGGTGCAGGCCCTGACCACCGGCATCGTTTCCGATGTCCTGGTGGAGGATACCCTGCCGGTTCACCGGGGACAGTTACTGATCAAGGAAGAACACAATCTGTCTCAACTCCGTTTACTGAAGGCAGAATCGTCTTTGGCACAGGCCGTCCGTTCCACCAGTGGCCTGTTCCATCAGGTCGAAATGGAACGGGCCGAAATCGCTGCCTTGCAAGCCAAACGGGAGCGCTTGACCCATGATCTCGCCCGCTACCGCAGCGCCGAGCCCTCCGGGGCCGTATCCGCCCAACTGGTTTCGGATACTCAGGACGAACTGGATGAATTGAACCGGACTCTCGACAAGGCGGCGGCCCAATTACTCAAGGCCCAGGCTCTGGTGACGGGCACCTCGAGGCTGGATAACCCCTTCGTGGCCAAGGCCAAGGCCGAGTTCATGGAGGCCCACATCGAGAATCAACGCGCCAATATTTACTCACCGGTGGAGGGTTACATCAGCAACCGGCAGGTTCAGGCCGGGGAGCAGATCAGGACCGGACAGAAACTCATGGCAATCGTTCCGCTGGATGACCTGTGGATCACCGCCAATATCAAGGAAACCAGGCTCGCCGATGTGCGAACCGGAGAAACCGTCGAGATCGTCTCCCATACCTACGGCAAGGAGCATACCTACCACGGGAAAGTCCTCGGCCTGGACCCTTCGGGAGGCAGCACGTTCAGCCTTTTTCCCCCCAATAATGCAACGGGCAACTACATCCATATCGTCGAACGGATTCCTGTCCGAATTAGTCTGTCCAGGTCCGAACTGACCGGACATCCCTTACGACCCGGGATGTCCGTCAAGGTCAAAATCGACACGAGTCGCCATGACGAATTTCAACCGCTGACCACCGAGGTCGTCCTCACGGACCCCAGTTATGCCACCACGCTTTATGGAAAAGAAGTGGAACTTGCCCAGAAAGCCGCCGATAAAATCATCCGGGGGAATCTGTAACCTTGCGCTTCAGGGGGATGGGTTCTTTCTAGGATCGGGTCAACCCGGCATAGAGCAGCGGCAGTTTCTCCGGAAGGCGGGCCACATGGTCCACCACCAGATAGTTGCGCGCCCCGAAAATCGTTGAGACATACTGGTCTGCACGGGGGTCCAGAGTCAGGCAATAAACCTGCACGCCTTCCCGAACGGCATCTTCCACTGCCTTGCGGGTATCGTAACGCAAATATTTACGATCTCGCACATCCACGTCGGCGGGCTCCCCATCGGTCAGCAGCATCAGCAACTTGCGCCCCTTCTTCTGCCATTCCAGGTGAGTCGTGGCATGCCGGATGGCGGCCCCCATGCGCGTCGATAGTTGACCCTGCATCCCTGCCAGGCGGGCTTTGGCCAACTGGTCGTAGGGCTGGTCGAAGTTCTTGAAACAGTAATAACTGACATTGTGCCGACTGTCCGAACAGAATCCATGGATGGCAAAGGGATCGCCCACCTTGCCGATGGCATCGGCCAGCAGCACGCATGCCTGTTGGGTCAGGTGCAGCACGCTGTGGCTCTGGCCAGGAACCTTTTCATTGGTGGAACGGGACAGGTCGAGCAATACCAGCACGGCGATATCCCGTTCCTGACGAAGAGTGCGCATCATGATGCGGGTATCGGGAGGAATGCCCATTCGTATGTCACAGTAAGCCCGAATGGCTGCATTGAGGTCCATCTCATCCCCTTCCTCCAACTTGCGCAAACGCTGGTTTTCTGCGGGCTGGAGGGCGTCCAGCACGAAGCGCATGCGCGAGATCAGGGGCTTGTGCTCGGCAATGATCTCATCCACCCATTGGGCATCCCCGCTTTTGGGCAACTTCTCCAGGATGCGAACCCAGGAAGGGCGTT
Source organism: Ferrovum sp. (assembly GCF_027317285.1). Taxonomy (NCBI): domain Bacteria; kingdom Pseudomonadati; phylum Pseudomonadota; class Betaproteobacteria; order Ferrovales; family Ferrovaceae; genus Ferrovum; species Ferrovum sp. Next base: position 17,901 of record NZ_DAHVHV010000002.1, read on the forward strand.
CGATTTGCCCCTTATAGTCCCATTCCGGGTAACGATACACGCCCAGGGCATCGGTATCCTTGTCCTCGACGGAAACACCGATATCCAGTTTGAAATTGAAAAGTGCCGCGAGCAGGGAAAACTGTTTGGCCGATGGATTATCGGACTCGTCCACCACCCTGAAATTGAGCCCAAAAAGTTTGAAGCGGCGATTCCTGACCACTTTTTTTGGCGCGAATTCCGATGCCTTTCCTCCCTTGAGAGGGGCGATCCAACATTGGCGGTTATCGTCCCGATACGTCAGAAAAATCTGGCCGCTCTGGACCTTGACGGGAATTTTTTTGGTCCGGAAGGACTGCGCCAGCGCACGGCCCACCCGTACAGAAAAATCTTCCTGATCGAGGGGCATCGAACCGAACAGAGCCCTTCCCTGGCGAATCCACTCATCCTCGTCTGCATAGGTCGGATCCAGCAGGGCGCGCGCCAGACGTTCCAGATAGTGGCCCGCCGAATTCCGTGCAGCCGGGGTAATGGTGTGCAACCCCTGCCACAGCCGCAACAACCCGGGCCAGATGCGCAGGGCCAGCGCTTCGACACGGGCATCTTCCACCGTTTCCACCACGCGTCGGGTCCAGGCATCCAGGCCACCCTGCACCAGAGGAATGCCATATTTCAGATGACAGAGGGCATGAGCCAGGGCAGCACGATAGACTTCGGCGCCGGGCACCGCCCCCTGCGACTCGAAGGTTTCCGGCAGGTAAAGAACCCCCTCCTGCCAATGGGGACGTCGTCCCTCCCGTTCACTCCAGGCATGACCCGTAGATGCCAGGCGCACCTCAACATCCCAGAAGGATCGCCCGTAAAAGTAAAGGCGACGGCGCACCGACCCGAAGGAAACCCCCTTGAGCGGGCGCAAATGATCCTGGTCGAGACGACCCGAGCCCAGATAGCGAATAAAAAAATCGGCCCAGGTGGACTTTTCAGGTCCAGAAGAATCGCTCATGGTCTGACTTGAGGAAAAGACGCGGTTTCCAGCATCTGCAAGTGTTTCTGGTTCAGACGCACGCATTGCTGCCAGGTATCCCGCTGGGGGTTGGTGGGGTCCTGCTCCAGAGCGCAGGCACAGGTACACGCAGCTGCCTGATAACAGGCCGCCAGATGATCGCCTCGGCATTGGGCCTGCAAGGGCGCGCAACGGGGCTGACAGTGGCGGGAAATCGCCTGCAGCCGCACCTGATCCGCCTCTATCTTCCGGAAGTCCACCGTCTTCTGGGTCCAGGCTCCCCAACCCATGAGCGCACAGCCCACCAGAAACAGAAAACCCGCGCCACTGCGCAGCAATGTCAGACGCAACCCGGAACGTCGCCGGGCCGCTTCGGGCGCGGAGGAACGGGTGGAGAAATCCAGCAGACCCGCCGTCCCCTCCTTGAGATGCAAGCGGTCACAGGCATCGATACATTCTCCGCAATCGATGCAGATGTCATGTTGTTGAATACGGTTGGGTTCGATCCGGGTCGGGCAGACGGTTGCGCAATAATGGCATTTCTCGCAGTCCGCCTCCCTGGCCCCGTCATACTCGATATGAAGGGCCGCCCGGGTCTGGAACAGACGCTGCCCCATGCGGTAGAAACACGCATAGTCGCAGAGAAAATAACGGACCACCGCGAGATCGATGAACACAAAAAAAACGACGAATGCCAGCATGATGGCAAAATTGGCCTGACGGGGCGTGGTCCCCCACAGAAACCCCCAGACGTCCTGCGCCGGGTAATACACCTTGAGCACGACCAAACCGAGAAAGAAGGAGGCAACCAGCAAGGTGGCACCCAGTTTGAACCAGTTCAACCAGCGATTCTTGGCTGGCGCCACCACCAGACCCTGGCCGTCCACCCGCACGTCGGCACGTTTCCCCAACCATTTGAAGGTCAGGGCATCGGCCCATTCAGTCAGAAGGTTCTGCGGACAGGCCCAGCCGCACCACAGGGAACCGATGGTGACATAGGTCAGCAGGGGCGCACTGAGGATCGCCAACACCATTCCGCTCAGAAACCGGTAATTGTCCCACCAGACCGGACGCCCAAAAAACACGAAACTGGCCGAAGCCAGATCGATTCTGAATACGCCCAGGATGGGGATCGCACACAACAGGATCAGAACCGCCACCTGGACGACCCGACGCTTGGCATGGTAGGGCTTCACCGCCGAGTCCTCCGAACTTTACCCCCCTCCGACATTCTTCTCCCCATCCCCTTCATGACGCTTGCATTACACCCAAGGTTCAGTCATTCTATAGTATCATGGCGACTAGACACGGAGCCCTCATGTTCAGTTCCTTCAACGTTCTCTTTGCGGTCTTCGCCATCCTGGCACTGAACCTGACGGTTTTTGCCCTTGCCGTTCAGATGGACCTGTTGACCATCGATTCCGATACCGCCAAAGTCATCTCCTGGGCTTGTGCCGCTGGCATGTGGCATATGGCTTGGCGTTTCCGGCACCCGCGCCACTGAGAGATCTTCCATGAATTCACCACGTCACTATCCGGAACACGAACACCTCGATGCGGGCCTGACCCACATTCAGCAGGCCCTCGATCAGGGGCACCTGGCCAGTGGAGCGGCCAAGGGATTATTGTATAGTCTGACGGAAACCCTGGGGGTTCTGCTCGGCGACCCCGCCTTGCCCGATCAACTGCGTGATGGTTATCAGGGCCTGTTGGACAATGCCCGGGCCTTGCAGCAGCGACTTTGAGTGAACACGGCTCAGGCGCGCTGAACCGAAGTAATGGGGACATGCCCTGTGGCCACGTGTTGACGCGCCGAGTCGCAATGGGTCGTCTGGTCGTCAAAGAAGATGTCCGCGCCGAAGGCCTTGAGTACCGGGCCTTTTTCCACCCCCCCCAGAAACACGGCCTCGTCGATCCGCACGCCCCAGGCGCGCAGGGTATGGATCACGCGCTTGTGGGTCGGCGCATTGCGTGCCGTCACCAGAGCAGTACGAATGGGGCTGTCCTGCGGGTTGCTGTCCCGTTGAATGCGATGCAACGCCTCCAGGAAGGGGCGAAAAGGGCCGCTGGCCAAAGGGGTATTGGCCTTTGATCGCTCATGCTCGATGAACGCTTCCAGGCCGCGCGTCTTGTAGATCAATTCCGCTTCATCAGAAAACACCACGGCATCCCCGTCAAAAGCAATTCGTAACTGGGAAGAGGGGTTATCTCCCACCGTAGAAGGCAAAATGGTCGCGGCAGCAATCCCCGCCTGCAGGGCAAGTCGCACATCGCCCGCATCTGCCGACAAAAACAGATGGACACCCAGCGCTTCGGCATACTTCCAGGGCGTTTCCCCTCGCGAAAAAACGGCCCGCGTGATGTTCAACCCATGTTGCTCGATGGCATTGAAAATGCGCAACCCCGTATCGGCACTGTTCCGGGACAATAAAATGACCTCCACGCTGGCTTCCTCGTGCTGATTCCTGAGGGCCAGCAATTTCTTCACCAGTCCAAACGCCACCCCTTCGCCCAGGGGTTCGTTTTCATGAGCAATCTGGTAGTTGCTGTATTCCTCTACCCCTCGCTTTTCAAACAAGGAATGGCTTTCGCCCAGTTCAAACAATGCCCGCGATGAAATTCCCACCCTCAATTTTCCCGCCAGATCCACTGCCATCATGGTCTCCCTGAATGAAAGAACGGGGCTGCACAAACCTTTCCCCGACAGATCAGAACCAGTTGTTCGGCTTGCCCCTCGAGTTTTGCCCATGCCTCACCCGGCAGATCTCTAGGGGCAGAGGCAATGACCAACCCGTCCGCAAAGCAAGGTGGGGGTGTGACAATGGCTGGTCGATCGAAATGCTCACTGTCGATGAGTGCCACCACGGACAGGCCTGCCGAGGTCCAGTTCAGAGTATAAACGGGATGGGGACCCGCCAGCGCTTCGATCTGAGTCGCCATGCGCGCGTAATCGTCCCCGCGCACCCGCTGTTGATAGAGGGGGTACCCCACCGCCGAAACACCGAGTCCGAGCAGGGCCAGCCCCACCACCCAGCGTTCCGGGCTCAGGATTCCGCTCCGGAACAGAACCGGCTCGTGGGTCAGGTAATAGGTTGCCACCAGCACCACCAGGCCATATTCGGGCAAAACGTAGCGGAGAGCACTGTGCGGCGCAACCCAGTAGGGGAGAAAATTGAGCAGCGCCATGCCGGACAGCAACTTGACCGGCATGGGCCAGGGGATGCCCTGACGACGCTGGGCGACCATCCCCCAAAGCGCCCACAGGGAAGAAGGCAGAAGCCCCGCCAGGATGGAAAGGGGAAATTCGCCCAATTTCAGGAACCAGGCACCCAAATCATCGAAGGACAGCAACTTGTTGCTCACATCGTCCAGTTGTCCGGTCACCTGCAAGGTATCCTGATGTCCCACGACTCCGAGCCAGAGCCCCATGGGCATCAGGCCCAGAACATAGATGCCCAGAGCCCGACGGGACCACAGAAACTCCCGGCCGGAGCGCTGGCTCGACAGGACCAGCCAGACGCCGCCATAATAGGCATAGGCCGTCATCACCTTGGTCAGATAGGAAGCAAAGATCACCCATAACGACAGAACAAGCCAGAACAGGTTGCGCCGTTGAACCGCGCTCCATAGCAAATAAGCCGACAGCACCATGAAAAAGGCGAAAAGTGGGTCCGCATAGGCCAGCCAGCCTCGATAAAACAGGACATCAGCCGTCACCAGATAGAGCAGCCCAGCCAACTTTCCTGCCCCCACGCCCGGCCAAAGGCTGCGCGCCCACCAGCCCAGGGTCAGAGCAGTGCCCAGGGTTGCCCCCAGGGTCACCAGGCGGGCTGCCAGCAACACCTGGGCCCAACCCACCAGACGCGCCACGGGAATCATCAACCAGTTGTACAGCGGGGGTCGCCCGCCCACCCCCCCGAGCGCCACCACACTGCGGAAAATCTGGCGCTGCCACATTTCCATGGACATGATGGTGTAGTTGGCCTCCTCGCCCACATAGGCATGAAACAGGGAAAACACGTAGATCGCCAGGACCCCCCCCAGAATTCCCCAGTAATATCGGCGCAGAAACGACATTCATTCTCCCAGATAGGCCGCGCGCAATGCGGGACTGGCCAGACAGACCGCCGCATGGTCGGAAAACACCACGCGCCCCGACTCCAGGATCAGAGCGCGGTCGCACAGTTCCAGGGCCCGTCGGGCATTCTGTTCTACCAGCAGCAAGGTTACCCCGGTCTGCACCATTTCCGAGATGACCTCGAAAACCTCATCCACCCGTTGGGGGGCCAACCCCATACTGGGTTCATCCAGCATCAGGAGACGGGGCCGGGTCAGCAGGGCACGCCCCAGAGCCAGCAACTGCTGCTCCCCCCCGGAGAGCGTGCCCGCGGCCTGGGTCCGTCGCTCGTACAGACGAGGAAAACGGGCGTAAACCTTCTCCATCGCCGCCGGATCGGGGCGCCCCATCTGTCCCATCTGCAGGTTTTCCGCAATGGACAAACGAGGAAAAACCCCCCGCCCTTCAGGCACCAGAATCAAGCCGGCACGCGCCCGTTGCCAGGCCGGTCGGCGGGTCCAATCCCCGCCGTCAAAACTCAGGCTGCCCTGTGCAAAAGGTACCACCCCGGCCAGTGCCTTCAGGGTACTGCTCTTGCCCGCGCCATTGGCGCCGATCAAGGCCACCTTTTCTCCCTCTTCGAGGCGCAGGGACAAATCGCAGACGGCCTCGATTCCCCCGTAGCGCACGGCCAAATGACGTACTTCCAGAAGCGGTTCAGTCATGGGACGAGTGCCCCAGATAGGCTTCGATGACGCGCGGGTTGGCCTGAATTTCGGCGGGCGTTCCCTCGGCCAGGCGTTGCCCATAGTCCAGGACGGTGATGCGTTCGCACAATTGCGCGATCCAGCGCACATCATGCTCGATGACCAGCAAGGCAATCCCCGCAGCACGGATGCGCAGGATCAACTCGGCCATGTGTCCCCGTTCCGCGCCATTCATTCCGGCCACCGGTTCATCCAGCGCCAGCAGGCGGGGCCCCGTAGCCAGGGCACGGGCAATTTCCAGGCGGCGTTGCGCCCCATAGGACAAGGTACTGGCCACCCGTTGGGCCATTGACTGCAACCCCACCCATTCCAACAGTTCCTGAGCCCCCTCCAGAATCTCCCGCTCTTCGCGCCGCACGGCCGGGCCCTTGAACCAGGCCCCCAGCAGTCCGCAGTGCGTCCGTCCATGGAATCCCACCATGACGTTTTCCAGGACGCTCATCTGAGGAAATACCCGGATATTCTGGAAAGTACGCACCAGGCCCGCCCGGGCAACCCGGTGGGGCTGACCTGAGGGCAGGGGCTGGTCGGCAAAGGTCAGCGTCCCCGCATCAGGCACATAAACCCCGGTCAACACGTTAAAAAAGGTGGTCTTTCCGGCGCCATTCGGGCCGATCAAGCCCACGATGCTGGCTGGCTCGACCGCCAGGGAAACGTCGTGCAAGGCCTGAACCCCTCCAAAACGTTTGCTGATCCCCTTTGCTTCCAGCAACTTCATGACGTATGCCATTCCCGTGCCCGTGCCCGGGACGGCAACAACCCTTCAGGGCGCCAGCGCATCAGAATGACCAGAGCGATCCCGAAGAGGAGCAGGCGCAGGGTGGACGGATCGACCAGGACGTGATGAAACCAGTGCTGCTGCCAATCCCCCAGGGGACGCAACACCTCGGGCAGGAAAGCAAGCAGGAGGGCGCCCACCACGACGCCGCTCAGGTTGCCCATTCCGCCCAGCACCACCATGCACAGGATCATGACCGATTCCTGCAAGGTAAAACTCTCCGGGCTGACAAACCCCTGAAACCCCGCGAACAGGCCACCCGACACACCGCCAAAAGCGGCACCCAGAGCATAGGCCAGCAATTTGAGGCGACGCGTATCCAGCCCCATGCTGGCCGCCGCAATCTCGTCTTCGCGAATGGCCATCCAGGCCCGGCCGATCCGGGAATATTCCAACCGTCTGGACAGAAAAAGCGCCAGCAGGACAAACAGGAGAAACAGATAGAAGGTCCCCACCAGGGCGGGCAATGGGATGCCCCACACCCGATGAGGGCGGGCAAAGGACCAGCCTCCCAGATGAAGGGCGTCGATCATCGTAATCCCCTGGGGGCCGTTGGTGATGTTGATCGGCGCAGTCAGGTTGTTGAGAAAGACCCGAATGATCTCGCCGAACCCCATGGTCACGATGGCCAGATAATCCCCCCGCAGCCCCAGGGTCGGCCAACCCAGCGCCACCCCGAAACTTGCCGCCACCAGAACGCCGGTGGGCAGAATGGCCCAGAGAGGCCAGTGCACCCCGAATTGAGGCGAGGCCAGCAGGGCATAGGCATACGCCCCTACCCCGAAGAAAGCAATGAACCCCAGGTCCAGAAGCCCGGCATAGCCCACCACGATGTTCAGGCCAATAGCCAGCAAAACGGACAGCAGGGCAAAGTCCAGAATACGTACCCAACCCCGTCCCAGCAGTCCTTCGACCACCCAGGGCAGGATCAGGATGCCCAGAAGCATCCACAAACGCTTGAAACGGGCAAGACGGGCGATCATACCTTTTCCGGCGCATGGCGCCCCAACAGACCGGAGGGGTGGAACACCAGAACCAGGATCAGGGTGGCAAAGGAAAAGACATCCTTATAGTTGCTGCCAAACAGGTTCCCCGTCCAGTCCCCCAGATATCCGGCCCCCAGGGCTTCCAGCAAACCCAGCAGGATCCCGCCCAGCACCGCGCCGGACAGGTTGCCGATCCCACCCAGCACGGCAGCCGTAAAGGCCTTGAGCCCCAGCATGAACCCCATGGTGTAGTGGGCCACCTGATAGTAAGCACCCACCATCAATCCGGCAACGGCTGCCAGCGCGGCCCCAACCACAAAAGCCAGGGTAATCACCCGTTCCGTATCCACCCCCAGCAACTGGGCGGCCATGGGATTTTGCGCCGTTGCCCGCATGGCGCGCCCGAGCGCCGAACGCTGCACGAGCCAAAGCAGACCGCCCAACAGGCAGAGGCTCCCCAGCACGATCACCCCCTGGAGGGGACTGATGACCACCCCCCCCAGCCTCAGGGAATGGGTCAACCCCAAGTCCGGAAAGGAGTGATAGCCACGCCCCCAGAGCAGGGCCGATCCCTGCTCCAGCACCATCGACATCCCGATGGCCGTAATCAGCGGAGCCAGTTTGGGGGCGTGGCGCAGGGGGCGATAAGCCAACCGTTCCAGAGCCACCCCCACCAGGACACAGACCCCGATGGCCCCGGCCAAGCCCCCCGCCAGGGCCACGGAAAGAGGTGCCCCCCAACCCAGCAGGACACGCACCAGAGAAAGGGAAACCAGGGCACCGATCATGACCAGATCCCCATGGGCAAAGTTGATCAGCTCCAGAATCCCGTATACCAGGGTGTACCCCAAGGCAACCAGGGCATAGATGCACCCCAGGGTCAGACCGTTGAGCACTTGCTGCAGGAACGTCACCATGTGTGACAAAAACGTCCTGACCTCACAACCAGTCCCGACCGTTGATGAATTCTTCGAGGAGCGCGGCTTCCGGCGATCCTGCTTCGGGATGCCAGTCATAACGCCAGCGCACGATCGGCGGCAGGGACATCAGGATCGATTCGGTCCGCCCCCCGGACTGGAGGCCGAACAACGTTCCCCGATCATAGACCAGATTGAATTCCACATAACGTCCCCGCCGATAGGCCTGAAAATCCCTTTCCCGTTCACCGTAGGGCAGGGAACGACGGCGTTCGACGATCGGCAGGTAAGCCGCCAGAAAGTGATCGCCCACACTGCGCCAGAGGGCCTCGGCCTGGGGCAGGGGCAACTCGTTGAAGTCATCGAAAAAAACCCCCCCCACCCCACGCGGTTCCTGCCGGTGCTTGAGAAAGAAATACTCGTCACACCAACGTTTGAAGCGGGGATAGTAATCGGCCCCGAAGGGAGCCAGGGCAGCATGACAGGTTTGATGGAAATGACGGGCATCTTCCTCGAAACCATAATAAGGCGTGAGGTCCATGCCTCCCCCGAACCACCAGACCGGCGCGGCACCCTCGGCAAAGGCCGCAAAAAACCGGATGTTCATATGAACGGTGGGAACGTGGGGATTGCGGGGGTGCAGTACCAGAGAGACCCCCATGGCCTCGAAGCGTCGCCCGGCCAACTCGGGACGATGGGCGCTGGCCGAAGGCGGCAAACCGGGGCCCATGACATGGGAGAAGTTCACCCCCCCCCGTTCGAAGAGGGCCCCTTCTTCCACGAGCGCGCTGACTCCGCCGCCGCCTTCCGGCCGGGTCCAGGCATCGCGTCGAAAGGAATGACCATCGGCTTTTTCCAGAGCCGTGACAATGCGCTCCTGCAGATCCATCAGATAGGCTTTCAAACGTACGGGATCGAAAGAAGGGTGGGAGAGGGTCTGTTCTGCCATAATGTCATCCATGAGTGAAGAAAAACGCCCCCATCTGGTGCTGGTGGACGGGTCATCGTACCTTTACCGCGCCTTTCATGCCCTGCCCGACCTGCGCAACCGCCATGGAGAACCCACCGGCGCATTGTACGGCGTACTGAACATGCTGGCCCGGCTGAGAGAGGATTATAAGCCGGATCATGTGGCCTGCGTGTTCGATGCCCCCGGCCCCACCTTCCGTCATCAGGCCTTTCCGGACTACAAGGCACAGCGCCCCGCCATGCCGGCCGATCTGGTCGCCCAGATCGATCCCCTGCATCAGGCCATCCGTGCCCTGGGCTGGCCCCTCCTCCAGGAATCCGGCGTGGAGGCGGACGATGTCATTGCGACCCTCACCCACCAGGCCCGGGCACTGGGCTGGTGGGTCACCATCTCCAGCGGCGACAAGGATTTGATCCAGTTACTGGCGGAAGGGGTCGCCCTGGTCAATACCCTCTCCAACGAGCGCCTGGATGTGGCCCGAGCCACCGAGAAGTATGGCGTGTCGCCCACCCAGTTCGTGGATTACCTGACCCTGGTGGGCGACACGGCAGACAATGTCCCCGGCGTTCCCAAAGTCGGCCCCAAAACCGCAGCCAAATGGATCCAGCAGTTCGGCACACTGGATGACCTGATGGCCCACGCCGACGAAATCGGCGGCGTTGTCGGCGATCACCTGCGCCAAAGTCTCGACTGGTTACCCCGGGCCCGCTTCCTGATCACCCTCGACACCGCCGTCCAACTGTCCGAATCCCCGGAAACCCTGGTCTGGCAAACGCCCGATGACGCCGCGCTGGCGGCCTTGGCAGAGCGCTATGACCTCAGGCGCTGGAAAAACCCGGCCCAGGCCAGCCCCGTCGCCCCCGCCCCCCACACCCCCCCGGCGCCGGCCCCGGAACCGCGCCCTGAAGTACATTACGAAACCCTGCTGACTCCCGCGCAACTGACGCATTGGCTGGCTCAACTGGAACAGGCCGAACTGACCGCCTTCGATACGGAAACCACGGGACTCGACCCGCTCCAGGACACCCTGGTGGGGCTCTCCTTCTGCTGCGATGGCCTTCATGCCGCCTACCTGCCTCTGGCCCACCGGACATTGGGCCCCTCTCCCCAGCTTCCTTTCGAAGAAACCCTTCAGCGTCTGCGTCCCTGGCTTGAAAACCCGGCTGCGGCCAAGGTGGGGCAACACCTCAAGTACGACACCCACATTCTGGCCAATCACGGCATCACCCTGCGCGGGATCCGCCACGATACCCTGCTTCAGTCCTATGTACTCGAAGCGCACCAACCCCATGGCCTGGAAAGTTTGGCACGTCGCCACCTGGGACGGGAAACCCTGTCTTACGAAACGGTGACCGGCAAAGGGGCCAACGCCATCGGCTTCGAACAGGTCGCGCTGGATCAGGCCACGATCTATGCCGCCGAAGATGCGGAAGTCACGCTGGCGGTACACCGGGTCCTGTATCCCCAACTCTGCGCCGAACCCCGTCTCCTCGAGTTGTATGAAACCCTGGAACTGCCGATCCAGCAAGTCCTGTGGCGCATGGAGCGGTACGGGGTACTACTGGACGCGGCCGTTTTGACCCAGCAGAGTGCCGAGTTATCCGGACAACTCATCACACTCGAAAGCCAGGCTCATCTCCTGGCAGGACAACCCTTCAATCTCAACTCACCCAAACAGGTTCAAACCCTGTTGTTCGAAACTCTCGGTCTGCCTGTTCTCAAGAAGACTCCCGGCGGGCAGCCCTCCACCGACGAAAGCGTGCTGGAACAACTGGCGCTCGATTTCCCCCTCCCCAAGTTGCTTCTGGACTACCGAACCCTGGCCAAACTCAAATCCACCTACACCGATGCCCTGCCCAAACGGATCAACCCCCGAACGGGGCGGGTACATACCCATTTCGCCCAGGCAGTGGCTGTCACCGGACGCCTCTCCAGCAGCGACCCCAATCTGCAAAACATCCCCATTCGCACGGCCGCCGGGCGACGCATCCGTGCCGCTTTCATCGCCCCACCCGGGCATGTGCTCATGGCGGCCGACTATTCCCAGATCGAATTGCGTCTCATGGCTCACCTGTCCGGGGACCCCGGACTGCTGAACGCCTTTGCCCTGGGTCAGGACGTGCATCGCTCGACGGCCGCCGAACTCTTTGCCGTGGCCGTGGATCAGGTCAGCACGGACCAGCGTCGTGCGGCCAAGGCGATCAACTTCGGACTGATCTACGGGATGTCGGCCTTTGGCCTGGCCCGGCAACTCAATCTTACCCGTTCCGCTGCCCAGCACTACATGGAACGCTATTTTCAACGCTACCCCGGGGTGGCCCGCTACATGGAAGAAACGCGCCAGCAGGCAAGGGAAAAAGGGTATGTGGAAACCCTTTTCGGACGGCGCCTGTTTCTGCCCGAACTCAGGAACTCAGGAACCGGACGGCGCCAGGCCGCAGAACGCGCAGCCATCAATGCCCCCCTTCAGGGGACAGCCGCCGACCTGATCAAGCGCGCCATGGTGGCGGTACAGGACTGGCTGGATGAAACCCGGAGTCAGAGCCACCTGATCCTGCAAGTCCACGACGAACTGATTCTGGAAGTCCCCGAAGATGAAGTTTCCCGATTGCGCCCCCAACTCGCCCGCCTCATGGAAGGGGTCGCCTCCCTGCGGGTACCCTTGAGCGTGGAAGTGGGGACAGGAAAGAACTGGGACGAGGCCCACTAAAACCATGGCGGGGGTATAATGGCGGCTTTCCCATCCCCATCGAACCCGTGTGATGCAGATCGGACCTTACCGGCTCAAAAATGCCCTCGTGGTCGCCCCTATGGCAGGCGTGACCGACCGTCCATTCCGCCAGTTGTGCAAGCGAATGGGCGCTGGTCTGGCCGTATCGGAAATGGTTTCTTCCAACTCCCTGCTCTGGGGTTCTGAAAAAACCCGCCGCCGGGCCAATCACGAAGGAGAAGTGGAACCGCGCACCGTTCAGATCGCCGGGGCCGACCCGCGCATGATGGCGGAGGCGGCGCGCTACAATGTCGATCAGGGAGCCCAGATCATCGACATCAACATGGGGTGCCCCGCCAAAAAGGTGTGCAACGTCATGGCGGGTTCGGCGCTGCTGCAGGACGAACCTCTGGTGGCGCGCATCCTCGAAGCCGTGGTCGCCGCCGTGTCGGTACCGGTCACCCTCAAGATCCGTACGGGTTGGGACCGTGAACACCGCAATGCCCTGAATGTGGCACGACTGGCTCAAGACGCCGGAATCCAGTCCCTCGCCATTCATGGCCGGACGCGGGCCTGCGGTTACTCCGGGGATGCCGAATACGACACCATTCGCGCCGTAAAGTCCGCCGTAACGATCCCCGTCCTCGCCAATGGCGACATCACCAGTCCCCAAAAAGCCCAGGCCGTGCTCCGTCAGACCGGCGCCGATGGCGTCATGATCGGGCGGGCAGCTCAGGGGCGACCCTGGATCTTCCGGGAAATCCAGCATTACCTCGACACCGGAACCCTGCTGCCGCCCCCGGGCGTCCTCGAAATCCACCAAGTTCTGCTGATGCACCTGGAAGATCTCTATCATTTTTACGGAACCGAACTGGGCATGCGTGTCGCACGCAAGCATATCAGTTGGTATACCCGGGGACTGGCGAACTCCGCCCATTTCCGGCACGCCATGAACCGTCTCCAGAGCGTCGAAGCGCAGCGTCAGGCCGTCACCGCGTTCTTTGAAGGGCAAGCCATCCATAACCCCACCCTATGTTATGAAGAAAACACGGCACCCGAGGATCTCGCGGCATGAAGCCCGTGGAAACCGAATTGTCTGCCTGCATCCGGCGCATGGTCGAAATGTACTTCCAGCACCTGGAGGGGGAGCGGTGCTCCGCGCTCCATGACCTGGTCATTCACAGCGTCGAAAAGCCCCTGCTCGAAGTCGTTCTGGCGCATTGCGCCCAGAACCAGACACGCGCCGCCGAATTGCTCGGCCTCAACCGAACGACCCTCCGAAAAAAAATGCAACGATATCAACTCCTATGACTCTTCAACGCGCCCTCCTCAGTGTTTCTGACAAAACCGGCCTGATCGAATTGGCCCAGGCCTTGCACCGCCTCGACATCGAATTGCTGTCCACGGGCGGAACGGCGCAGGTTCTGCGCGAGGCCAAAATCCCCGTGCGGGACGTTTCCAACTTTACCGGTTTTCCGGAAATGCTCGATGGACGGGTCAAAACCCTGCACCCCAAGATTCATGGCGGTTTGCTGGGCAATCGGGATATTCCCAGCCATCAGGAAGCCATGGCCCGGCACGGGATCGACCCCATCGATCTGGTGGTAGTCAATTTATACCCATTTCGGGAGACCATCGCCCAGCCCGGCGTCACGCTGGAAGAAGCCATCGAGAACATCGACATCGGCGGTCCCGCCATGGTCCGCTCCGCAGCCAAGAACCATGCCCATGTCGCCGTCGTCACGGACCCTGCCGATTACCCGCGCCTGCTCGACGAACTGGAAAAGAATCGGGGATCCCTCAGTGCCGCCACCCGCTTCGATCTGGCCGTCAAGGCCTTCTCCCACACCGCAGAATACGATGGCGCCATCGCCACCTACCTGTCCGGCTTGAACGCCGAGTCCCAGGCCGATGGTTACCCAGAACGACTGCATCTGTCCTTCGTCAAGCATCAATCGCTGCGCTACGGCGAAAACCCGCATCAGGGAGCCGCGTTCTACCGCGACCCCGACGCTCCTTCCGGGGTGTTGTCCCATTACCGTCAACTGCAGGGCAAACCCCTGTCCTACAACAACATCGCGGATGCAGACACCGCCTGGGATTGCGTTCGTTTCCTCGACGCACCCGCCTGCGTCATCGTGAAACATGCCAACCCCTGTGGTGTGGCACTGGGCGACCAGGCACTGGATGCCTACCAGCGCGCCTACGCCACCGACCCCACCTCGGCCTATGGCGGCATCATCGCCTTCAACCGAACAGTGGACGAAACCACGGTGGAAGCTCTGCAACGTCAGTTCGTGGAAGTGCTGATCGCCCCCGAATTCACCTCTGCCGCCCTGCAACGCCTTGCCCAGAAAGCCAATGTACGCGTCCTGCAACTGCCCAAGGACAAAGGGCTGAACCGGTGGGACATGAAACGCGTCGGGGGCGGACTGCTGGTTCAAACCCCCGACTCCGGCGGATTGGACGAAGACGCCCTCAAGGTGGTCACGCAAGCCGCCCCCACCGGGGAACAATGGACCGATCTGCGTCTGGCCTTTCATGTCGCCCATTACGTCAAATCCAATGCCGTGGTGTTCTGCGGCCAGGGTCGGACTCTGGGGATTGGCGCCGGGCAAATGAGCCGTGTGGACAGCACCCGCATTGCCCAACGGAAAGCCGAGGATGCGGGACTCTCCCTGCAGGGCAGCGTGGCGGCCTCCGATGCTTTCTTTCCCTTTCGGGATGGCCTCGATGTCCTGGCGCGCGCAGGCGCTCGTGCCGTCATCCAGCCAGGCGGCAGCCTGCGCGACAGCGAAGTCATCGCCGCTGCAGACGAGCAAGGGGTCGCCATGGTACTGACAGGCATTCGTCATTTTCGTCATTGAGCAAACTGAATCATGAAGATTTTGGTCATCGGTAGCGGGGGACGGGAACATGCGCTGGCATGGCGTCTGGCCCAGTCCCCCCGGGTTTCCCACGTGTTTTTATCCCCGGGCAATGACGGCGCGGCCCAGGAAGAGGGCGTCCATTGCGTCCCCGTACAAGGGATCGACGCCTGGTTGGATCTGGCGCGCCGGGAGCAGGTGGCATTCACCGTGGTCGGCCCCGAAGCCCCTGTGGCGGCGGGGATCGTGAACCGGTTCCGGGATGCCGGGCAAGCCATTTTTGGCCCTACCCTGGAGGCCGCCGAACTGGAAATATCCAAGGATTATGCCAAACGCTTCATGCACCGGCATGGCATCCCCACCGCGCATTTTTCCACCTTCGAAGACCCGGCACTGGCCCATGCCCACCTCGAACAGGTGGGGGCTCCCATCGTCATCAAAGCCGATGGGCTGGCGGCTGGCAAGGGAGTCGTGGTCGCCCAGACCCTGGAAGAAGCCCATCACGCGGTCGATGCCATGCTGGGCGGGGGTTTGGGGGAGGCGGGACGGCGAGTGGTGATCGAAGAGTTCCTGACGGGGGAAGAAGCCAGTTTCATCGTCATGGCGGAGGGCGAACAGGTGTTGCCTCTGGCCACCAGCCAGGATCACAAGCGTCTGCGCGACCATGATGAAGGCCCCAATACCGGGGGCATGGGGGCCTATTCCCCGGCGCCCGTCATCACCCCCACCCTGCATGGACGCATCATGCGCGAAATCATTCAACCGACGCTGCAGGGCATGCTTCAGGAAGGACGCCCCTACACGGGATTTTTATATGCCGGCCTGATGATCTCTCCCCAGGGAACGATCAAGGTCCTGGAATATAACTGTCGTCTTGGGGACCCGGAAACCCAACCGCTTCTCATGCGTCTGAAAACCGATCTGGTGGATCTGATCGAAGCCGCCCTGGAAGGTCGCTTGCGGAATGCCGTGGCCGACTGGGACCGTCGTCCCGCGCTTGGCGTGGTATTGGCTGCCCCAGGTTACCCCGAGCATCCGGTGGCGGGCTCTCCCATCACGGGCCTGGATACGTCTTTGCCGGACACGCATCTCTTTCATGCCGGAACACGCCGGGCGGGGAAACAATGGGTGACCCAGGGAGGGCGGGTATTGTGTGTCACCGCCCTCGGCGATACCCTGAAAGCCGCCCGTCATCAGGCTTATGAACAAATCCAGCTCCTGCACTTCGACGGCATGCAATACCGACAGGATATCGGCTGGCGCGCGCTGAAACCCCACGCCCCCTCTAAACCCGAGTAATCCGGCCCGTCATCAGATCAGCAACCGTAGAAGGACGGACATTGGCCTGGCAGCGTCCTTCGATGACCCTTACCCGGGGACCAAAAGCCAGGCGGCAGGCTCGTGCCGTTTTCAAGGGTTTCCCCCCACTGCGATTGGCACTGGTGGAGACGAGCGCCCTGTCGAGGCGTCGGCATAACCGGACCAAAGGCCCATAGTCATCCTGACGCAGGGCAATGCGCGGTCGAAAATCCCCCCCGAACCCCCGCCGACGCCCCCTCAGCCAAGTCGTCAGGGGCAGACGGGCGGGAACCAGCCAGGTGTGGGCACCGGGCCACCGGGCCTGCAGACGCGCTTCTTCCACCGCGCTCAAGGGCGCATGGAAACGGCGCAGAAGGTCGCGGCTCGCCGCAACCACGATCAAACCCTTGTCAACCGGACGAGACTTGAGCCGCAACAGGGCGCGCAAGGCACGGTGATTTTCGGGGGCGCAGCCCAGGCCGTAAACGGCCCGGGTGGGATAGGCAATGAGCCCCCCCTTGTCAAGAAAAGCGCGCAATCCGCGCGTGCGTGCATCCATGCCGATCGATCGGGTCCTGTACGGTTGAACAGAGGACAGGATATACCAAGCGCCCAACACCTGTTAGAATTCACCCATGACTTCCTTCTTTCGCCTGCTGGTTTTGATTGGGCTCCTGGTTCTGGGTACGCAGGGATCCTTTGCCGAAGACCCTCTTCCCCCTTTGGGGACAGACGCGCCTCTGCCCCCCACCCTGGACAATTCTCCCGCCGATGGGCCGGAAACCCCTCCCTCCCGGGAGGTTCCACCCGGCCCCGTTCAGGCGGCTCCTTCGCCGCCTCCGCCCCAGGAACCGCACCCCCAGAGCGGTTCGGCCGAAGCCAATGATGTCAATGCTCAAGTCACCATCGTGGAACGGAACAGCGCAACCTTCGAGGAATACCGGATTCGCGGGCGTCTGTACAAGATAAAAGTCACCCCCAAAGTCGGCCCCCCCTACTACCTGATCGATGAAGATGGCAGCGGAATCTGGCACCAGCGCGATGTGATCGAAGACTACGTTCAGCCCCCCCAGTGGGTCATTTTCGAATTTTAAGCACGGATATCACCGCTTCATGGCTGTCTTTACCACGGTTTCTCCAGAGGAACTCTCGCTATGGCTCGAACACTATCCGGTGGGGATGCTGCAGGATCTCGTGCCCATTGCTGCGGGCATTGAAAATACCAATTACTTTGTCCGCACCACCACGGGGCATTACGTCCTGACGATTTTCGAAAAACTCCAGGCCCGGGAATTGCCCTACTATCTGGGCCTGATGAATCATCTGGCTGCCCAGGGTCTGCCTTGCCCCGCCCCTCTTCCAAACCGGCAACATCGGTTCCACGCCCTGCTCAAAGGCAAACCCACCAGTCTGGTGACGCGTTTGAGCGGGCAGTCCCAGACCCAGCCCACCGCTCGACACTGCGCCGCCCTGGGGCACATGATGGCCCGCATGCATCAGGCCGCCCTCACTTTTGAAGAGACACAGGGCAATCCCAGAGGCCAGGACTGGCGCATCCGGACCGCTCAGGAGGTCCGGACTTTTCTGACGGCCACCCAACAGACCCTGCTGGACCATGCCCTAGCACAAGCCGTGTCGTTCGACGCCGCTCTCCCTCAGGGTCCCGTTCATGCAGACCTGTTCCGGGACAATGTCCTGTTCGAGGGAGAGCGTATCAGCGGCCTCATCGATTTCTACTTTGCCGGGACCGACAACTGGGCCTACGATCTGGCCATCGTCGCCAATGACTGGTGCATGACTCCGCAAGCGTGCCTCGATCCCCTCCGGCTCTCTGCCCTGCTGGGCGCCTATCACGAGAAGCGTGCCCTCACTGCGGCGGAAATCGGGCTCTGGCCCCGAATGCTGGGGACAGCCGCTTTACGCTTCTGGCTTTCGCGCCTGCATGACCAATTTCAGCCCCGTCCCGGTTCACTCCTCAATCCCCATGACCCCGCCTGGTTCGAGCAGATCCTCAGCCATCACCTCGAGCAGCCCTGCCCATGGCCTCTCTGACCCCCCCCCGTCAGGTGCCGCTGTGGCATGGTGCCCTGTGGATTCGTCAGGGAGCCAGCACGGTCCTGCACAGCCCCGTCGGCTGGACGACCAGTCTGGCGCTGTGGTTTGCATTCATCCTGGTCTGCAGCCTGTTCCCCATGCTGGGCCCTGTCTTTTTTTCCCTGTCACTCCCGGCCTTGTTTGCTGGCATGATGGCCGGCTGCGCAGCCGTCGAACAAGGCCGCTCTCTCAGGATCCCGCATCTGCTCAGCGGATTCAAAAGCAGTTCCAGACGGTTATTTCAGTTGGGGATGGTCAATATTGCAGGCGAAACCTTGCTGACTCTGGTATTGGTCCTGTGGGGAGGACAAAAGATGATCGACCTGCAGAATTTGTCCCTGGATGGTTCAGGGAATCTGGAACAATTACGGGAAGCCCTGTTCTCCCTGACCCCTCTGTTCATTACCCTCGTGCTTCTTCAGTTGGCCCTGCTCATGATGGGCTGGTTTGCTCCGGCGCTCCTGCGCTTTACTGCCATGTCCACGCTGGAGGCACTGACCCTCAGTACCCAGGGCTGTCTGCTCAATCTACCGGCCTTCCTGCTGTTCACCCTGATCATGGGAAGCCTCCTGGCCATCGCCACTTTCCTCAGTTTTGCGCTCCCCTGGATCAGCGGCTTGATCGGTTTTTTCATCGTGGCCCTCATCATCGCCAGCGTCTATGCGTCTTACCGCGATGTCTTTCATGAAACCCCGCTTCCCCCCATCACCCCCTGACTTTCGCCCATCCACTCTTTGCGTTTCTGCCCTCTTTTCATCCCAACGGGAGTGGGATAAACTGAAACCTCCACGGAACGGATTCACCCGTTCGGTTCTTTTGGGGAGAAGTCCTATGGTCAGTTTGAGTTCCAAAGCATTGGGGGGACTGCTGCTCGTCCTTTCCCTCGCCAGCGCGGCTTCCCCTTCCAGACCCACCCAGGCGCAGGACTGCCCTGACTGCCCGGGGATGACCCTGATTCCAGCGGGAAGTTTCGTTCTCAACGGCGGGGGAAAAGTTACTTTTTCCAAACCCTTCATGATGAGCACCACCCTGATCACCCAGGGGCAATGGCGCGCACTCATGCACCGCAATCCCAGTTCCTTTCCCCTCTGTGGCGATAACTGTCCCGTGGACCGCGTCAGTTGGGAGGATGCCCAGGTTTATATCCTGCGCCTCAACGCCAAGACCGGACGGCATTACCGCTTGCCCTCCGAAAGCGAATGGGGGTATGCCTGTCGAGCCGGGCTCGCCACCCCCTACTGCGGGGGCAATACCCTCGATCCCATCGCCTGGTATGGGGAGAACAGCGCCAATCACCCCCATCCCGTGGCTACCAAGGCCCCCAATGCCTGGGGACTGTATGACATGAGCGGTAATCTGTGGGAGTGGATGGAAGATTGCTATCAGAGTACCCGGTTCATCAACCAGGATGATCGGCGCAGCGTTCCAGACAACGGGGCGGCCTGGGAAGGCGATGCGGCCGAGCAGGATGGGGAATGCCTGTCGCGGGTCGTGCGAGGGGGGTCATGGAACAACAGCGCCCACGATCTCGCCTTGAGTCGGCGCACGGCCGATGCCCCCACCGTGCGGGTCGATACCATTGGATTCCGTGTGGTTCGAGATCAATGAGGACAGGCAGCCGATCCTCTCCATCCGTCATTTTTCTGTTTTGCGCGGCGCTCCTCGTGTTGGGGGGGCTGGGGTTCTTCTTCTGGCACCAACCCGCCCCGCCCCAGGGATTGGGAGACCGGACGCAGTGGCTGGCTCGGGGGCCTTCCTTGCCCCCCTTCTCCCTGCCTTCCACCCAGGGCATCCTGACCCAGGAATCCCTGACGGGACGCTGGACCTTTCTGCTCTTCGGCTATACCCACTGTCCTGATGTCTGCCCCACCGATCTGGCCCTGTTGGCCTCGGTCTCCCGATCCTTCAAAAAGAGGGGGCACCCCGCACCCCAGGTCATATTCGTTTCCGTGGACCCCGGGCGCGATTCCCTGTCTGTTCTGGGACAGTATGTCCCCGCCTTCGACCCTTCTTTCATCGGCGCCCAGGCCACCGCTGCCCAACTCAAGCCCTTCACCCAGAGTTTGGGGGTTTATGCCGTCCTGCATGACCAGGAGCGGGATGGGCGGGGAAACTATCCGGTGGATCACAGCAGTACGATCTTCCTGTTTAACCCCTCGGGTCGCCTCCAGGCATCCTTTCAGATGCCTCAGACCCCGGACGGTTTGTTCCGCGATACCCAGGCTATTCTGGCGAGCGAATAAAATGTTTGCCAAGAACCCGAGTCTTTTGTTACCATCCCAGTGTCATGTCTGCTGGATCTTGACGTCGTCCACTTAAAATTTTAACGGGGGGAGAGAAATATGGAAATTATGGATAAAGGTTACATGATCATTCCCGTGATCCTGTTCGTTGGCGGTATTCTGGTGTCCCTGTCCCTTGGTGGCATGGGCGTCGACATCCTGGCCAATGATCAAAAGAAAGGCAAATAATCCGGATTGATCCCTGGGTCCTTGCTGGCCGGAGGGAAATTCTTCAAACACCCGGTGTCTACTCACCGGGTGCTTTGTTTTTAGGCCTCCCTTTTTCGGACTCTATTTATACAGGTTGGCGCATGCATTCGCTCTCAGACCTTCGCCGTTTAGTCAAATTCTTCATCGTTTCTGCCACTTCCCTCTTCATCGGAGCCATGCACGGAATGCTCCAGGTGTTCCCCCCCATCCGGGCCTGGCTCGATTCCATCGGGAGCCCCTACGGCGGCCCGGGACACATGATCGACCCCCTGGCCCATGCCCACATGAATCTGGTGGGCGGCGTGGTCACCCTGGCCATGGGTACCACCTATTACCTGCTTCCGCGTTTGAGCGGCAAACGCATCTATTCCCAGCGTCTGGTTCAGCATTCCTTCTGGTGGTTGTTCCTCGGCGTCTACGGGTTTTATGCCACCCAAATGGTCTTTGGCATCTGGGAGGGGTACCTGATGCTCCATGACCGCGCGGCCATGACCCATGCACACCATTTCTACGGCCCTATCGTGGCCGTTGCCGGCACCTGCATGGCGGTGGGGTTCATGGTCTACTTCTCCAATATCGTCCTGACCCTGATGGGTCCGGTGGAAAGCACCCGCGCCGAAGACTAGGTTTGCCGGACCCCTAGTCGGGAACGTGAAGCGGGAAAAACAGAACGCTGTCCTTCTGCGCCTCATCCGCGCAGTTCAGACGAACCTGAACCGTGCGCCGTTCCCCTGGTTCGACCAGCGCGGCCCGCCGATACACCCCTACCCGTCCATCCTGGATCGCCTGCTTCCAGGGATCGGCCTGGGCCGTCCGGATATCCACCAGACAGCGGGAACCGGGACGACCATTGGCCCCGGTGACCATGACCAGAAATTCATTCATTCCATCCCGAGGGGGGCTAGGACGGGATTCCACGCGCACGGTCCACTCATTCCAGGTTTGAGACGTCGTATCCGGCAGGGACGGTTCCGTTTTTCCGCAGGCAGACAGGAGCAGCACGGCGCTCACGCCAATCAGACACCAATCAACGTACTTCATCGGTGGTTTTTTGAGGTTGGGTTTCGGCAGGATCCTTTCCGTTTTGAGAAACCGCCTCCGATGGCCCGGGGTGGGCAGCCCCGTACATCCGGACCATGAAGTACACAAAGGTTCCAGCGCCCGCGATGTATACCAGCGCCAATAAAAACCCCCAGTCCAACCAGTGCTTCTGGTGTCCGGGACGAGTTCCCCAGAAGGGGAAGGCGAGCCCGACCGCCACCAGCAGAACCACCACGATCACGGCAAAAAACCAGTACGGCACGGGTTTCTGGGATAAAGGAACACTCTCCAACAACTCCCAGTCCTCCAATCCTCGCTTGGCCTTTCGTTCTTCGTCGGATGCGTAGCCGAAATGTTCCTTGTCTCGTTGCCCCCATTCTGGTTGAATCTCGCTCAGGGGTGGCGCGGGTTCACGGGTTTGATTCATGGAGTCCTCCCTTTGGGGGCTTCTGAAAAATGCTGGATGGCAAACTGGTCGGTCCAATTCTCCTGAACGGCACGGGCCAGAATTCTGAAGGAATGCACGCCATGGGGCAGGGCCGGCGAGATGGACAAGATCGCGGACAGCCGCCCTGCCGCAGGAATCGTCAGTTGCGTCCGGGACAAATGATACTCGCCCGGCTTCAACCCCTGCACCGACAATTCCACCGTTTCAGGACGATAACGTTTATTGGCGATTTCGATGCGGTAATCCAGATCGTTCGCAGCATCCTGCACCTCGGCCCGGTATGCGGCCAGATGAAGAGGTTCCCAGGTCCACAATCCCCAGGCAAAAAAACTCAGCCCCAGGATCATGACGACAGCCATCCAACTGGTGCGCGAAGTCAGGCCGACCGCGTTGTTGCGAAAGTGAATCCGCGCCTCCCGTTTGGTTTTATGTTCGCCAAATTCAAAACTCAGCAACCCCGGATTCCCCTTCTTTGCCTGAAGGCGGTTACAGGCATCGATACACTCGCCGCAATTGATGCAACTGTCATAGACGTCCGTCTTGCGCGGATCGATCTCGATGAAGCAGGAGGTCACACAATAGTTACATTTCTCGCAGGCACTGGCACGGCTGGCGTCATAACGCACATGAAGGGTTTCACGGGTCCGGAAACTGTGCTGCCAAACCCGGTACACGCAGGCAAAACGGCACCAGAAGTGGCGGATCACCGCAATATCCACCAGAATGATCAAGACAAAAACCGCATAAATCCAATGCAGGGAACTGGCCAGCGCAGGGTCCGACCGCCAGAGAAGAAAAGCCAGGATCGTGGAAGGGTCATAAAAATAGAACAGGGGAATCACGCCCAGGAACATGGACGCCAGCACGAAGGAGAGGCCCAGCAACACCCAGTTCCACACCCGATTCTTGGCCGGGGCGATGACCGGTGCCTGGCCGTCCAGACTGACTTCGGCCCGTTTTCCCAACAGCCGATGGGTCATGTAATTGGCCCATTCGGAAAAAATGTTCTGCGGACATACCCACCCGCAAAATACGGTGCCCGCCGTGGAATAGAGCATCACCAAGAGACTGAGCAGGATGATCCACAGTCCGGCGATCAGAAAGAAGTCGGCGAACCAGATCTGACGATCCAGCACGACCAGGGCACCGGCGCGCGGATCGATGCGAAACAGCCCCAGGGCCGGCACCAGAATGACCAACAGGAGGGTAGTTCCCTGGACCATGCGACGGTGCAGATGAAAACGCGAGACCTGTGCCAATGCCCCATTCATTTAGCCCTGTGCCTCCCTAAAATTTATTGAAAACTTTCATTCTTCGCCATTCCGGCTTCCCGGTCAAGGGGGGCTTCCTGCAACAGGTTCAGGCGGGTCTTTTCGGCCTCTGCGCGTTCATGGCGCTCCCTTTGTATTTTCCAAAGCGCTCTTTGCACCTCCACATGCCAGGGAAAACGAAGCGCCAGTTTGTTGAGCACCGTTTCCTTCTGGGCATCGGGCAGCGGTGCACGGGCCAGTTGGGCCAGAACCTCATCGGCCAGCGCATAACCCACCCAGCGATCCCGCGGATTGGCCTCGAACGCCAGGCGAACCAGGCGTTCGGCTTCGCCGTCACGACCCGTCATGCGATCCTGCCAACTTTGTACCAGATATTGGGTAGCATGCCAGGCGGCAGCAAATTCCGGTCTCTGGCGTTCGGGCAGATTCAGATCCCGTGTCGCCTGCTCCAGGGAAGGCCGTTGATGCCACAGGGTCGCCAGCATCACATCCAGGGTGCCACCGGTATATTTCAGTCGGGGCAGGGAAAAATCGATCACCGGTGCCCACTCTTTCTGGACGGGACCCGGCGTATCGGGAATTTTACCCCAGTAGCGCCCCATCCAGGTCATCACCCCCTCCCCGCCCGTGGCTTCAAACCGTTGATCCGGACTGAGGCGATCCTGACCTGCCGCCACCGTGGGCCAACCCGCCCAGGGTTGACGAAACCCCACCAACGCCAGATGCATCCCATCCAGAAACAGGCAGGCATCGGGAAATACGCGCCGGAAGGTTCTCAACTCCACCTGGAGAGCGGCAGGATCGAATTGGTTCAAGGCCAACCATTGAACGAACACCCCATGGGCCGACAAATGATTCCGTACCCGCGCAAACTGTTCCAGGGAGAGCAAAGCGCCCACGCCAGCCAGGTCAGGATGGTAGAGATCGCCGACGATGACATCATAATGGGCTTCCGTGGAATTCATGAAATGCCGCGCATCATCCTGAACCAGTTCGGTTTCGCTCAGGATCGGGCCATCCACGGGCGCAAAGTAACGACGTGCCGCTTCGATGGATCCCTGCGACAATTCCACAGCGACCCGCCGCACGTCGGGATATGCCGAACTTCCAGCCAGGGACAACCCGGTACCCAGTCCCAAAAACAGCACCCGTTGGGGATGGCCCTGCAGCAACAGGGCCAGACGTCCCTGATTTCGTTGCACGAAAGCCGCGGTGGGGTCCGAGGAGGCATCGTGACGTTGCAGATCAGTGAGGAGGATCCGCTGCCCATCGGGTTGTTCCACCACTTGGGTCATGGCCACGGCATCTTCATAACGATAGATATCCCGACTTCCAGCCAGCGTTTCCGGCAGTAATTTCTGTGCCGGCGGAAAAGCCCAGAGTCCCGCCCCCAACCCCACAAAACCCACCATCATCCCCCCTTGCAGCAACGTCCAGGGACGGGTCCAGGTCAGACTGGCGCCCAGAATCAGCAGCGCACTCCAGACCAGGGTTCCGGTGGTTCCCAGCCAGGGGATCCAGACAAAACCCGTCAGCAACGCGCCCAAGGCGCCTCCCAACGAATTGGCTCCGTACAGTTCCACCCCGGTCCGAAGACTGCCCTGCTCTTCGCTCAGAAGAGGAAGCCATAAGCCCAGGACGAAAGTCACCGGAAAAGTGAGCACGGTCAGGATCAGCCCCTGCAGCAGAAGCGCCTGAGTCAGGGTCTGACCCAGCGGATGTTCGACCCAACCCGCCACTATGGGCAACACGGCCAGTCCTGCCAGAACACCGCCAGCCGCCAGCCATGGAAATGCCGCCCTGAATCGTCGGAGCGTGGAATGCCAGCGGGTCGCCACCAGGCTGCCCAACCCGATTCCCACCAGAAAGGAAGCCAGAATCAAGGCCAGAACATACTCGGTACGCAGAAACAACAGTCCGAAGAGCCGGGTCCAGGCCACTTCCAGGGAAAGGCTGGCCATCCCCAGGATTCCATAAAAAAACAGAAGCACCGAACCGGTTCTTTCGGATCGATCCGTGGCCACCCGCGCTCCCCGGTCCTGGACGACCGCAGAGGAACCGCCCTCAAGGCGATCCAGCACCCACCACCCGACTCCCAGCAAAGCACCCAGCAGAGCGATTCCACGCAGCGCCTGGACCCAGCCAAACATCGGCAGCAGAATCAGGGGAAGCAAGGCGCCCAGCACGGCGCCCAGCGTATTGACCCCGTACAGCAGTCCCAGGCGTCCGGAGACCTGTTGGCCGAGCGACAGGACCAGAGGAAAACCGGCCCCCAGGGCCACAGCGGGCAAGGTCAGCAGGAGAAAAGAGATCAGGGCCAGTCCCAAATGCCAACCCAGCGCACCTTGATGAGAAAACCCCGCCCAAAGCGCATGTTCTTCAAGGGGGGCCAAGAAAGGCAAAAGAGCGGAGAAGAGGGCCACGCTCGCCTCCAGGAGGGCGAGCAGGCACAAAGGGCGTCGAACGGTGCGGCCGGACAATGCCAAGGCGCCCAACCCCAGTCCCGCCATGAATGCGGCCACCGTAATGACCACGCCAAAGACACTCAGACCAAACTGGAGGGTCACCATGCGGACCCACAGAACTTCATAGGCCAGTCCCACCAGGCCCGACAAACCGTACAGGGCCGGAATCAGGAAGGCGTTCAAAAGGGAAAGAACCAGGCCACCCCCACGATGGCGTGGACCAGGGCCAGGGTCATGGTCAATCCCGCCATGATCATGTGGGGAACGAACCAGGGTTTGCCATAGATGCCCATGCCGATGCCCAGAACCCCCGTCACCAGAACCATCAGGATGAGCGGGACCCCCATGATGAACATGATGATTTTTTTCTTGTGGTCATCCACCGGCGTCACCCCATCGTCCTTGTCCCCTTGCTGTTTCTGAAATGCCTCCATCATCTGGACGGCATTGGGGTTTTGCGGGGCATCCGACGCGGCCAGTGCCGGTCGAAAGAACGCCAGTCCCAGGATGAGCATCACCCCGGCCAATAGATGTCCCGTCCAACGATATCCCAAAAGACCAGGAAAGTTCATGGATGATCCTCTGGAGAAGCGGGCGGATGGGGCGGCGCCGGTTTCTTTTTGAAGGAAAAATACCAGGCCAGCACGCCCATCAGGATGAACGGGGCGAATATGCCTATCAGCAGGAAGAGAAAAATGTTCCAGGGGGTATCCACGGTCACATGCAGGTAACGATAACTGTCCACGGCATGGGCGCTGGAAATCCATAGGCACTGCGCCAGCAAGGCTGGAATACGAAGTTGACGCAACATGGGTCAATACTCAGTGAGAGGAAGGAAGGGAACTGGCACAGCGAAATCCATAGAAATCGGAAGTCATGTTGGCAAAAGCATTATCGCGGTGAAAAAGGGAGGTGGAAAAGGGATCGCTTTTCCAGGACCCTCCCCGCAGCACCTTGTAACTGCGCTTGATCAGTTTTTGATCGGAAATCCCCAGGTTACGATCCTGGGAAGATTCCTGGACCGCCACCTTGCCCTGGAACACGATGGTCGGTGCAATGGATCCGGGATAAGGTGCAAAATCGCTGCTTGTCCATTCGTCCACGTTACCGGACAAATCAAAAACCCCGTAAGAACTGGCCCCCTGGGGATAATCGGTCACAGGCGACGGGGAATTGCGGTTGTAATAAGTGTTCAATCTGGTCGGATCCATGGTATTCCCCCAGGGCCAACGGCGCCCATCCGTACCCCGCCCGGCCTTTTCAAACTCGGCTTCCGTGGGCAGCCGCTTATGGGCCCATTTGGCATAGGCATTGGCGTCGTACCAGGTCACCAGGGTCACGGGCAACAGCGCCGCCCCCGGCGGAATCCGCCCATCCTTCCAGTTGAGCGGAGGACGATGTCCGGTGGCCGCCACAAAACGGGCATATTGCGCGTTGGTGACAGGATATTTATCGATGGCGTAAGCCGGAAGATCCACCTTATGTTCCGGCTTGTCGGGTGGATCGCCACGATCAAGATTGGTCCCCATCAAAAAAGGTCCCGCCGGAATGGTCACCATCGTGTTCAGATTTTCCCATTGCTCGCGATTCAACAGGCGGTCGGCCTCTTCCACCGTATAACTGCCCTTGACCTGTCCACTCTCGTGCTGCGCATGTAACTGGATGTCCTCACCCGCTGCACGAATATGGCTGTCGGAGTCCTTGATGTTATAGGACACCAGATGACGCATATCCTCCATGCGCCCTTGCCCCAACCTGATGACATGCAACGAACTGCCGATCATGACGATACCAATACAGGTCACCAGGGTGGCGGACAGGATTTTTTTACGTTTGAGCCGTTCTTCCGGAGTAGACGGTATTTTAGGGGAAAGTGCCACCGTTTACTCCTTGGGTTCTTGCGCGCGCCGACGCTGGCGTTGACGTTCTTCGCGGGCCAGACGCTCCTGATAGACCATCTCGACGGTCTTGCGTCCGTAATAACGTTTGATCATGGCTTCTCCAAGCACCGCCCCCACCATGCCGGTTTCCATGGCCAGAATGATGAAGAATCCCCACCACCCCAAAGGAATCAGATGGCCATACTCTGGTACTCCGGTAATTTCCGCCACATTGAAATAACTGATGCCCCGGACGATCAAGGGAGTGGCATAGCACAACCATTTACTTCCCTTGCCAAAAATCAACGCCAGAAAAAAGTTCGCCACCATGGGGACCAGAAAAACATCCAGCATCCACCGAAAAGAAAAATAATCCAGCGCGCTTGTAAAAACCTCGATGGTGACACCCAGCAGACGGTCCCCAAAGTGATTGATGGCAGAGGCGACGCCCAACCCGATCAGCGCCCGCCCCCACTTACCCGTATCTTTTTCCTGTGGGACTGCTTCCGTCATTTTTTGTAGTCATCCTTCCCCGTGAGTTTTTCATATTCACTCTTTTTGATGTCATCCAGATACCAGTCCTTGACATGCAGGCTGGCCAGATAATGGGCCAGTGTCCTTCTTTCCTGTTCGGGCAGCGAGGCAAAGGAGGGCATCCGATACTCGGGCTTGAGGCGACTGGGCAAAATAGCCTGGGGGTGGGGAGAGGACAGATACTGGTAAAGCCAGGCCTCACTCCGTAAATCGCCCATGCCATCCAGTGAAGGGGAAGGAACCGACTGCATGACATTGCGAACGGACCAAAGCGAATGGCACTGACGGCAGTCATTCTGACGGATCAGATCCGACCCTTCCCGTGCCAGTTCCGGTGTGGCCGTCGTATAAAAAGGCAGGCCACGATCGACGTCCTGGACACCTTTTTCATGATGGATGATATTTTGCACGACACCCGCCAGCGCCAGCGCCCCAATCAGGCCCAGCACGACCCATTCACCTCGTTTCATGTCGTCTTGGTTGTCCTGGCTGCCGCATGTTCTGCCAATACTTCAGCCCGCCGGGCTTCCTGTTTTGCCAGCACCTCGCGACTTTTGGCATATTCCTCCGGACTCATCTTGTCCTTGTCGCTTTCCTTGAACACCAGATACTTGATGTCTTCGTCGAATTGTTCGTTTTTGGAACCCCAGCGTATGCCATAAATACTCACGGCGATGATGAGCCCTCCCGCCACGAGCCACAGGTAGATCGTCCACCCATCGGGTAAGGTATCAAGGTAATTGCCCATGCCAGACTCCTGTATAAAGGTCATTGGTCATTCTAACACTCTCTTGCCAGAATTGGAGTTGTCCTTCCTGCAAAGGTTCAAAATACTCGGGCCGTTCAGCCCCATTAAAACAGATAACCGGTCAACAATTGTGTGGCGCCAAATCCGGTGGCCACCACTACGCCCAGAATGATGGCGATGAACATCAGACGCTCCCCCAGGCGCATTTTGGTCGGTGCATATTTTCCTTTCAACAGGGAATAAATGATTCCGGAAAAAACCGCAATGCCGATCATCAGAAAAACAAAAATATACACGCTGAACCGCTGACTCCTCATTCCTTCGATACTCATATCGATTTTGCCAGAGGTCGTTGCGGTCACGAGAGAGAGGATTTCATTGATCATGAGGGGGGAGAATATCGTCAAGAAGGAATCAAAAAAAAGTGCCATACCGTCAGGTATGGCACCATGAGTCATTTAAACGCTTATGGTTTCATCTTGCCATCAAAACCCGTTATTTCTTGTCGAAGTTATCTACAAAGAAACTATAGAGAAACGGACAAATGAAGGCGATACTGATGGGCAGGGCAATGGCCAGGGGGCCGTAATCCAGATCGATCATGATCTCATCTCCTTAAATATAGACTGGTTCAGTGATCATGCTTGGGTTGCCACGTGGTGGGGGGCAACCGCTTGATCATGGTAAATACTGACAAAAAGAAGTAACTCAGATAGAAAACATCGATGGTGTACCCCTTGTCCCACCAGGGTTGCTGGCGAATACGGGATCCATCCGGACGATAATTCCCTTCGAAGTTGGCCGTGACCACCTGATCGCCCACCACTTCAAAATCATGCATGTGTGCACCCTTGGCTTCCAGGGCCTTGATTTGCGGGGCAATCATGCGCAAATCATCCATGGTCAGGGGATGCCGCTCCAGCAAGGCATCATTCGGCGTCCCCTTGTTCATTTCCACGATCTTGGCCATGGCTTCTTTGTCATCCTTGGCAGCCAGGACTTCGGGCTTGTCCATGGAATTGACGTAGGGCTCATACAAAGCCGCCGTCGGACGTTGTCCCCAGAGCGGGAAGGTAATGGCAAAGGCGGTCACCACCGTCAAGGCAACCAACCAGACCACGGGCGCGGGAACCGGGTTGTTGTCTTCGTGCACGCCACCCAGGTTGTCATCCTCCCACAGTTTCTCATCTCTACGGACTTTTTCCTCATCAGAAAGGGTACGCAGGGGTGAATCAAAGGACCAATTACTCATAGAGACCTCCACTTATTATCGACTGCCCCATACCCGTCAAAGATAAAAGGGCAGTCTGTTTGGTATCAGATAATTACTTGAGCGACAGAACGAAGTCGATCAACGCGCGGGCATCGGAATTGCTGGCATACATGGGAACTTCCGGCGGAGTGATCCGTTTTCCGTCCACATACTCGTTGTATTCGGCACGCCACTTGTCAAAATCAATCTTCTGACCCTTGTCATCAACCGGTCCCCACAGATAATCGAAGCGGGGCATGATGGAATGAGGCTGGACCAGACGGGGATTGAAGAAGTGCAACATCATCCATTCCCGGGACGAATTGCGTGATCCCACGTGCAGGATATCCGGTGCCTTGCGGTCAGAACCAAAGGCGGTGGGGGATTCCCCATTGAAGTCGCCCAACATGGGAGGGGCACCAAACACTTGCCAATCCTGGGTTTCTTCCGGCAGCAGGGTATGACACCACCAGCAACCTTCACGCACAAAAATGGCTTTCCCATAAGAAGCATGGTAAGTATTTTCATCTCCAGCTGCTTTCATGACTTCTTCGGGATTCCAGCCCTTGGTGGCTGAAGCATTTTCGATGTAAAACTGCTTGGAACCATCCCCTTGAGGCTCAGAACTCAGCAAGAACACAGCACCTTGCGACTTGCTGGCTTCACCGATTCGACCCTTGTCCCGGCTCAATTGCTCCACGATGCTCCCGAGGTTATCGGGGTGGTCCACTCCATTGGGAAGGGGCGTTCCTGCAGGATAAACATAGGCGACCGTAGAGGCCATGGGTTGCCCCGTTTTCGGGTCCACCTTCAAGGTCACGCGCACTGGCCGATGTTCCCCTGTCAGGAAAGGATCATCCAGACTAAAACCAGATTCGTGACCGGCCCACAGTTGCTTGTCCAGCGCCATCTCCGTGGCATTCACATTACGCAAGTCGAAACTTGGCATAAACAAGGTGATCGTCATCGAACCACCCAGGGCAAGACCGAAAAACCGCGCTCCGATCTTGTACTCTCTAAAATTGACCATTTGATATTCTCCTCCAGTTCTGCGATCAGTGGCCGATTAACGTTCGTAGGCCAGTTCGTGGGCCATGCGTCCCTCTGGAATCACCGTCCCAGCGCGTGCGGTCATCCACATGTTGTAGAGCCAGAAGCAGTTTCCTGTGAACACCAGGGAACCACCGATCCAGCGCGCAATCATGTAGGGATGTTCAGCCATGACCACATCAATGTACGGGACTTCGTAAATCTTTCCAGCCCCCTGAATCAATCCAGCAATGGTCATGGACACCCAGTAGGTGGTGAATCCGATCAACAGGAACCAGAAATGCAGATTCCCCAAGGTCAGAGAGTACAGTTTACGCTTCATGAGGGTTTGCAAACCCAGGTAGACAGCGGCAGCTTCCAGGAAGGTCGAGAAACCCAGGAGAGCCAGGTGGGCATGGGCCACGATCCAGCCCGTCCCGTGAATGTACCAGTTGATGGCACGGGTTTGCTGGAAACCCCCTTGCATGTTCAGCGGAATGGCCATCAGACAGCCGGTCACCGTGAAGCGGATTTCCAGGTTTTCCACGAACATGTTCCATTTCCCTTGCATGGTCAACAGAATGTTGGACACGAAGGCAACGGCCGGCACCAGAATCAACACCCCTTCCACCGAAGCGAAGGACTTGAGCCATTCAGGCAGGGGAGCGGACATCAGGTGGTGGGCAGCAGGGGTGGAATAGAACACGACCACAGACCAGAAGTGCAGGTGGCCGATCCGGTGTGAATAGAGCGGATTGCCGGTCACCTTGGGAATGGTGTAGTAGGCAATGGCCGCTGCAACCGGAGTAATCCACAGACCCAGCACATTGTGCGCAAACCACCAGGTCAGGTAGGCTTCAGTCAACCCGGTCAGATGGAACCACTCGGGCAGGTTACCCACGATGAACACGATGCTGACCATGAACACGGCAGAAGCAAAGAACCAGTTGGTGGTGTAGATCCCCTGCGTCTTGCGGTGAATGACGGTCATCCAGACATTGATCCCCAAAGGAATGGTCATGAAGGTCGCAATGTACAGATCGATGAACCAGGGGAAGTCGGAATATTCCCGCCCCGAGGTCATCCCGGACCACAACAGCGTCAGTCCCAGCGACAGCCCGACATTCCAGAGGAACGCATTCCAGATGCCCAACTTTTCCGACCACAACTTGGTGTTACCCAAGGCCGGGGTCATGTACATCATGGCCATGGCAAACGCCATGGAAATCCAGCCGAAAATCACGGCGTGAACGTGCACCTGACGCATGTGACCGAAGGAAACGAACTCGAGACCCGTGACAAAATCAGGAAATGCCAACTTGGCTGCATTGAAGGCACCCAGCCCGGTTCCAATCACAAACCAGGTAATCGCGGAGAAACCGAAGTAAACCGCTGCCGATCCCTCCGGAATATCCTCGCTACGCGCAAATAGGTACTTGAACATCTTGAACCCCCCCTGTTGTTTTCTATATCAGATTACGTGAGTAAATGAATGTGTTATTGGAATGAATTAATGGTGACCCTGACGCTTGCGGGGCATCAGGACATACCAGGAAAGAAGCATGCTGGAGAAGGCAAGGGCAATCCCCAAAACTGCGGCGATGGTACCGATCATTTCAATGTCTCCTTGACGCGAATGGCGCGCAAATGGTTGGATGAGGATCAGGCAGCGTTTTCAATGGCATCATGCCGTTGAAAGGCGATGGCCAGAATACCGATGTAGGCGAAACCGAAAACGAGCATACACCAGTCGATGAATCCCGTGAAGGTATGAGGGTCATAGGCCTGACCGTTCCATCCTCCCCAATTATTGAAGTCACCGCGCCCCAGGAAACACATCAAGGCTGCACCGAACACGCTGCCATTGCCCATACCCGTCAGCATTCCGCCGACGATCATGCACCAAAAGCCGCGCGACATGATGGATTTTTTTTGCATTCCTCCCCCCTCTCTTTCGTTTTTACTGAAATTAATGATATTCAGCAACTTACAAAACTTTTTATTTTGCTGATTATCTCTCTTGTCTTACCTGTGGGTCGTTTCCTTGCGGTTTCAACCTCTCATGCCACTTTATACCAGCATCCCGTGCGGTTTTCAACATCCGCACTGGAAATTCTTCTTTCTTACTTGATCACCTGGGTGTTTTTCAACCGGCTGCGTACGATCAGGAACGCCGTGACCATCACTACCACCGTCACGCCGATGTCGAAACTGCCGGTCATCGGAAAGTGCGGGGTGGGGTAGGTACCGGAAATCCAGGTATAACGCTCGATCCAGCTGCCCAGGACGATGTCGCAGGCAATGAAGAAAATCACCCTCGGGTTATGCCGACTGAAGGGGAAAACCAGGGTCACGAAGGGAATGATGAACTTCATCACAAAGAACAGCCAGAACAGCGGACTGTAGTCACCATACT
Source organism: Ferrovum sp. (assembly GCF_027317285.1). Lineage (NCBI taxonomy): Bacteria > Pseudomonadati > Pseudomonadota > Betaproteobacteria > Ferrovales > Ferrovaceae > Ferrovum > Ferrovum sp. Next base: position 51,904 of record NZ_DAHVHV010000002.1, read on the forward strand.
GCATCTGGTAGATGCGGGTCGTTTCCTCCGTAATGTTGCCGTACCAGATGATGAGGTACTGACCGAAGAAGGTATAGATCCATAAAATGGTGAAGCCCAGCATCATCTGCGCCAGATAATTGAAAATCTGGAAACGGATCTTTTGCCGGATCACCCCGGTGTTCTGAAGAATGGTGAGCAGGATCACGAAGGAAGCCAGGAACATGCCCGAGACACTGACAATGTAGTTCACGGAAAACATGGAACTTTCCCAATGAGGCAAGAGGGTCATCTCGAAATCCCACGCCACCATGGTGCAATACAGGACGTGGATGAAGGGAATGGCCGCGGCGAGCGCCTTGAAGCGGGAAAGATTTTCCGGAGAATCTTCAGAGGTACGCTGCAAGCGGACGAATGCGCCATAAGCCAGCCCCACGATGATGATGCCGGCGATCTCCCGTACCCGCAAAAACTTCAGGTTGTTCCACTTGGGCAGATGCTCGAAGGTGCCCGCCCAGGGAAAGGTCATTTCCCCCCCAAACAGCAGGATCAGCAGAAGTATCACGGCCAGCGGATACAGGGCGAAGAATGCAACGGAAATGTGGCGAACTTCATAACGCCACTTGGCATTGACCAGATGCAGCAGGCAAGGCAGGGCAACGCCTGCCAGGCACAGGTGCAACACGATCAGAAAGTCCACGGTCAATACTGACCAACTTGCAAATGGAATCACGGCGCGGCTCCTTGTGGTTTATTTGTTTTCGGTGGTGGTCATGTCGCGTTTTTTGGCGGTAGGATCTGTCAACAGACCATGTCGCACATAATTCACCACATCCCAGCGCTCGGAAGGCGACATGTCATTCCCGTAGGAGGGCATGAGCGCCCCGCCAAAGGTGATATGTCCCCAGATATAGCCTTCGGGAACTTCTTTCTGAACCCGGGGAGCCGTCAGGTCAAAGGGGCGTACGATCAGTTTCTCGCCCACCAGTCCATCTCCGGTACCCGAGTCTCCGTGACAGGGAACACAGTAGATCTTGAACATCTCACGCCCATAAGCCACCGACTTTTCAGTAGGCGGATTGGGGTTGGGCAGATTCATGGCCGCATCCCCATCGTGCACATAAGGGGTGGTCGGCGTTCCGGACATCGGCACGGAATTTTCCGGAAAAGGTCGCACCGCATCCGGCCCCTCCTGGGGTTTGACGCTGATCTGATTGGCCATATCCTTGCTCCACGGCCATGCCAGGGCGACCGAGGGAACCAGAGCCAGAATGGGTATCCAGCGAGTAAAGGATTTCATCGTGCTTGGTCTCCCATGATTTCGAGAGGCTTGTGACGCCCCAAAATTTCGTTGATCTGAGGAATGCTTTGCGGGTCTGCCTTCACCAGGATACCGATCTTGTCTTCGGACACGCTGGCGTTATAAAGCGGGCTCCGGTTACCCGGCAACTTCATGGCCACGAAAGTCGCCAGAACCGTCATGAGCACCCCGGACAGGATGAACAGCTCATAGGTCAGCACCATATCCGGTGGAAGCGGAACCACCGGTCGCCCGCCCCGCACCTGATAGATGAAACTGGCCTGGGCAGACGCAATCAACACCAACCCGGTAGTGGGGCCCAACAGGACCCCCAGCAAGGTAAACCACTGGATATAGACGGGACGAGGGCCCAGCAACTCGCTCAGTTCAGGATGGTCGATGGGGGATTTGACCACCACGTCCTCCATCCTGAAACCCGACATGCCGGAGGACTTGAGTTCCCTGAGGGCATTGGCCGCTTCATCCATATCCGCATACAGCGCCAGAGTATGAGATTTTTTCATTATGCCTGTCCTCCCTTCATTTCTGGCACCAGACCAGCTTCATGGACATCTGTCTGTGCCGCAAGCGCCTTTTCTTCCATGTTCTGTTCGTGCACCATTTCCTTGACTTCATACATGGACACGCTGGGGAAGATCTTGCAGTACAGCATGAAGAGCATGGTGAACCAGCCAAAACTCCCGGCCACGATGCCCCACTGGACCCAACTCGGCCACCAGCCCGCCGTCCATGTCCACGGGTAGTGCGATTTCGCAAAGGTAGGCGTAATGATCTGGAAACGTTCCAGCCACATCCCCACATTGAGGATCAGTGAAATGATCAGCAAGACCACATAGTTGTGACGCACGAAACGGATCAACAAGGTGAAGGGCATCACCATGGCGCAGAAAATCATTCCCCAGAACTGCAGGGCATAATCCCCCGTCGCCCGGTAAATCAAGTCGGCCTTGGCCACTTCATCGCTGCCGTACCAGGTGGTGGCATACTCGATCAGATCCAGATAGGTCCATACCATGGCAATGGCGAAGGTCATCTTGATCAGCTTGTTCAGGATGGGCTGGGTCATGTAGGCTTCGAAACGGAAGACATAACGCAGCACGATGAACAGGGTAATGATGCCCGAGCATCCTGAATACAGTGCACCCAACACAAAATAAGGCGGGAAGGACGTCACGTGCCAACCGGGGTTCTGGGACACGGCAAAGTCGGTGGACACGATGGAGTGAACCGAAACTGCCAGCGGCATCAGAAAGCAGGCCATGGTCATGTAAGCCACCTTGAAATTGGCCCACTGCCGATCGGTTCCCTGCCAGCCCATGGAAAGAAAGCGATAGAGTGCCCGCCGTGCTCCCCTGGCATTGTCACGACAGATCGCCAGATCGGGAATCATCCCCATGTAGAGGAACAGGAGTGACGAGGTCAGATAGGTTCCGATGGCCGTGGCATCCCACACCAGGGGTGAGGTGAAATTAGGCCAGGTCCAGCGTTCGTTGGGATAGGCCACCACATAGTAAAACTGCCAGAGCCGTCCCATGTGCACCAGCACGAACAGGGCAGCCGTAAGCAAGGTAAAGGTGGTCATGGCTTCCGAATACCGATAGATCGGTTTTCGCCAGTCCGCATGGATGATATGAAGCAGGGCGGACAGCAGGGTACCGGAGTGACCCATCCCGATCCAGAAAATGAAGGTGGCAATATATAAACCCCAGACCTGCGGGTTGTTCAAATCTGCCACCCCCATTCCGTTCTGATACTGATAAACCTCACAGTAAACGCCAAAGGAAAACAAGGCCAGGGCAGAAAAGAAAATCACCCAGAAAACGGGGCGCGGCTTTTCCAGACTTTTCAGCACATCCTTGTTGATCTTGGCCCAGGTAACGTCCGCCCCCAGATCCTTCTGCTTGGGGATGAACTTTCTTTCAACTTGCACATCCAGCTGAGGATGGCTATGAACACTATGACTCATGGTTTTTTCCCTGAATGGTGGTATTCGTGAACGCGCGGGTCAACTCAAGCCTCGAGATTGCGTACGCGTTCGAGATACACGATGGACGGATAGGTATTCAACTCTTCCAGAATCCGGTAACCGCGAATCCCCTCCTCGGATTTTTCCTGACTGTCCTTGGCCAGATCGACCTGCTGGTTTTTCCACATTCTGGCCACCTTGGACTTTTTATCCGCCAGGTTTCCAAAGGTGATGGCGGAGGTGGGGCAGGCCTGCGCACAGGCCGTGAGCACTTCGCCATCAGCCAGGATACGCCCTTCGGTCTTGGCCTTGTCCATCCCCGCGCGCAACCGTTGCATGCAGAACGTACACTTTTCCATGACCCCCTTGCTCCGCACCGTCACGTCCGGATTCAATTGCAATTCCAGCGGATTGGGCCAGGCCCGATCAGGGTAATTCCACCAGTTGAAGTAACGAACCTTGTACGGACAGTTGGCAGAACAATAACGCGACCCCACGCACCGGTTATACACCTGGGTATTGAGACCATCCGGCGAGTGATGCGTGGCACCGACGGGACAGACCGGTTCACAGGGAGCCGCTTCGCACTGCTGGCAGAGCATGGGCAGGTATTGCGCGCCATGATCGGGGAATTCGGAGGTCATGGCCTCCCCCTCCCCCCAGTAACGTTCGATGCGGATCCAGTGCATGGCCTGCCCCTTGCCAAAGCGTTCCTTGCCCACCACAGGCAGATTGTTTTCCGCATAACAGGCAACGGTGCACGCGTTACAGCCGATACAGGAGTCCAGGTCGATGACCATGGCCCACTTGTAGGGGGCATCGTCGTACTGCCCCTCATAGGGACGACGCGTCCGAAACGAGTTCCAGTTCTGAATCAGATTGCTCAGTGACATGCTAGATCTCCTTGGACAATTTGGCTTGGTCAGCGGACAAGGTGGCGACAAGTTTTTGCCCGTTCTGGAAGGTGGTGGGGCCCTCATCCTTCACGATCACCTGATGTTCGCCTGTTTTTCTCAAGGCCACACGGGTGGCATGCATGGCCAGTTCCCCGGTACGATCATCAAAAATCGGGTCGAGAATCTTGTAGGGATTCACCCCAACCCCCGTGGCAAACCGTCCGAGCTGGGTATGCCCTTGCCCCAGCGGCATGGATACCGTATCGGGTTGAATGCCGGGAAACAGATAGGCCTTGGCGCGCACGGATCCGGTGGCAGACTGGATTTGCAGAATGTCCCCTTCCTTGATCTGCATCGCCTCTGCCGTTTTGGGATGGATCTCGACCCAACTGTCCCAGACCACCGTGGTCATGGTTTCAGGCGATTCCTGCAGCCAGGGCAGGTAGGCATGACGCCCGTCGCGCATGTCCGGTCGGATGGAGGGGACGAAGTAGAAGGGGTAGTCCGTCGTCAGTTCTGCGGGCTTCGGCATGGTCAGGGCCGGTAGCCGGGCCTCCAGAGAGGTCGGTTTTCCGTCCCACTTGACGAGACCATTGCGCAGGGCGTCTTCCCAGAAATGATCATCGCTGTCGCTGACCTTGAAAACCGGCTTGGCCTTGACCATCGCGGTTTTGAGATAACTGTAATAGTCAGGAAATGCGGCGTAGGCCTCTGGCTTGCGTTTTTTCAATATTTCCAGAAGGATGTCGCCGTACCCCTTGGACTCGGGATAGAGTTTTTCCATCAGGGGTTGCTGCAGCATCACCTCCACGCCATCCGGCTGGTATTCGGCCACATGGGTGCCAAAGTCTTCCAGCGCGGACAACAGGGGTAGAACCAGATCACAATGTCCCGCCGTTTCATCCATGTGCGTGACAAAAGCCACCTTGAAAGGAACATTGCTCATGGATTCTGCGAAGGGCAGATGGGACGGCGCCGTGAACACCGGATTGGTACCATAAACCAGTAGGGCCTGGGTCTTTCCAGCGGCCATTTTCTGGTTCAGGTCCGCCAGTGCATGGTAACTTCCCAAGGTAGGCGTCAGTTGAGGGAAGGGATGTTCGGCCTGTCCCTCCATCGTCTGTCCCCGATTCCCCAGAATCACGTTGAGCAGTTGTACGGCCGCTGCATTGCTGAACCCATAGGGGTGTCCTTCTACCGAAGGTCCGGCAATCACCAGAGAAGGCGTATTGTTCCACAGTTGAGCCGCAATCAGGCGTACCGCATCGGAACCGATCCCTGTGATATCGCTCACGGCATCCCGATCGTAATTTTTGACCAGATCGAGAATTTCCTGCGGAACGCCCCTGGAGAACTCTTCGTGTTGCAGCAGGTCATGCGCGATGCCCAAGGCCAGTATTCCTTCGGTCCCGGGCTTGATGGGATACCAGCGATCCGCATTTCCTCCCGTCAGGGTCATGCGCGGCTCGATCTGGATCAAGGTACCGCGTGGTGCCTTTCGAAACAGCGCATACTGGCGTGCCATGTAAACCGGCGAGACGCCGCTGCCCAGGAAATCGTTACCAAAGGACAGGATCAGGCGTGCCTTGTGGATATTCCAGAGGGGCTGCTCCGCGCCCAGAATGGCCTTGCTGGCGGCTCTCCCCGTAGCGGTGGAGAGCGCATCGTAGGTCACATGATGGGTGGAATCAAAGGTTTCCAGGAAATTTTCCAGAAGTACCCGCTGGTGTCCACTGACCCCACCGGTCAGAAAAGCGATCTGTTCGCCTTTCAGCGGACTGTTTGGTCCCAGACGTTGTTCCAGGATCTGATGGGCCGTCTCCCAGGATACGGGGGTCAATCCCCCTTCACCCTTATACATGGGTGTACGCAACCGATCCGGGTTGTAGTGGGCTTGCACGCCCGCCTGTCCCAGCCCGCAAATCTTTCCGCCGCTGATTCCGGACTCGGGATTTCCCTCCAGTTTAAGAACCCGCCCTTCGCGCACCTTGCCCATGATTCCACAGCCGGAACCACACTGGGCGCAGGTCGAGGCATAAAAAACTCCGATGCCGGGCACCACGAAGTCCTGAGGATGGACGTAAGACATGACCTCTTCCACCCCTGACTCGATGGAAGTATGACCACATCCTGCCAGTGTGGCAGCAGCCCCACTGATCCCCAATACCTTGAGGAAATCTCGGCGATCCAAATTACTCATTGTCATTTCATCGTCTCCTGTTTGGTCGCCGTTTTATTTATGACAGAGCCAGCAATCGTTGGGACCGTGACTGGTCACCGTGCTCCCCGCCTTCTCCAGATGATCCTTTTGGTGACAACTGACACACCAACCCATGGACAAGGCTTTGACACGCCGCGCCGTCGTCATGGAAGCAATATCGCCATGACAGTACCCACAGACTTCACGAACGGGTCGTTTTTCCTGGAAATAAAAACGCTGGATATGGCGCTCGTGGTTGAAACGAACGAAATCAGGCAAGTCATGCACTTTTTTCCAGGGAATCGGCTGTTTATTTTCCCAATATTCAAACAATTTCTTGATCCGCGGACGATCCTTGACGCCTTCGATCAAATTGTGACACCCCATACATTTGTCGAGACGAGGAATTCCAGACACATTGCTGCGTCGCGCGTAGGTATGACAGTACATGCAGTTGATCTGCATGCGTCCGGCGTGGGTGTTATGTGGAAACTCGATGGGTTGCTCCACCACCGGGCCCAGCGCATCGTACCCATCACTGGTTTGCGAACCAATGGGGCCACCCTGAACGAAGGGCTCCGCAAAGACCTGCGCACTCCCGATCCAGAACAGCACGATCCAGAGAAAAATTCTTTTTCCGTAATTCATTCAATAATCCTGCCCAGAAAAAACTCACCCGCGACTTCGCCCCAACTGACGAAGGTCTTGACGGTCAATCCCTTATTGACATCCACGTATCCACCCAAGACCCGAACATGACCGCCCCTCCACTGTCACGGACCGTGGAGGAATGGCCAGCACTGTCAAAAAGTCGGTACGCACACGCATCCCGAGCCGGAATGGAAGGGCTGAGAAAACATGCGCTTCATCCCCAAATTCGGATCGGAAACAGAAACGAAAAGGTGCCCTTGGCACCTTTTCGAATACGACTTGGAACTATTGAGTTATTTGGGTTTTGCGACGAAGCCGTTGCAATAGCAGGTCGGGCAAATTTCATCGTCCCCGGGGTAGAGTTTACACCCGTGCACGGCACCTGGATCGGTCGGCTTGTCCTTGTTGGGAATGAAGTTCATGCAACGATTGCACTGCTTTTCCCCATTGGGATGGTCCTGAAAATGCAAGGCTGTCCGCACGGCGGTGTTCTTCTTGGCGAAGGCCGAAGTGGTAAAGCCTGCCATCGGCGCTGCCACGATAGCGATGGAGCCCATCTTGAGCAACTGACGGCGCGATTGTTTGATACCTTTTTCCATGTTGTAACCCCTCCAGATCGATTAAATAGTTTTAGGTTAAAACCAACAAAAAACATATTTTATTATTGTGATACGACGCTCATGGCCGGAAGACAAACACCTTCTCCGACTGACCATATGCCTAGCGTAGCGCCCCTGAAACAGACTGTCAAGTGGGTCTAATCTTTCCCCTTATTTCGGTCCCGTCAGCGGCTTCGACAAGCATGCCTCAAAAATCTGTTGCGAAGCCGGTTTTGCCCATGATATAGTCCGCTACGATGCGACATGGAAACGCTGACATCGCAAAATTCTGCGGTAAAATCAGCGAACCGTGCCGCGTTTGGGAATCTTTGCAGCCCGTTCAATTAAAAAAAGCAGTACGGGTTCATGGAACGGTAGGTCCTGTCTACTGTCCTGTCATTCAATGTCATTCTGGAGGGGGGTAAATGCGTAAGTCATTCACTAAGATCACATCCGGGCTGGCTGTGGCCGCGGCTCTGGTGAGCATGACGGCTCTGGCTGAAGAAGAAGGGGTCATGAACGGCGACCCAGCCAACGGCAAAAAGATCTTCACGGAAGGGAAAGGCGCCGCTCCGGCGTGCATGACCTGCCATGGAGCCACAGGATGGGGAACGGAAGCCATGGGGGCACCCCGTCTCAACAATCTCGGTTTTCCTTATATCGTCAAGCAATTGACGGACCTGGCCGAAGGCCGGAGAACCCCATCTGGGGCAGGGGCAGTCATGCCTTTGTTCGCACAGCAACTCACCCCCCAGGATCGGCGGGATGTTTCGGCTTACGTCAATTCTCTTCCTCTTGACCCCAAGGAATTGTCGGATATGCAGGCCATCAAGGATGGGGGCCAACCCATCGGAACCCGTTACAAGGGTGAAATCCTGGTCAAATACGGCGTCAGCGGCAAGGTTTCGGCCTGCATGTCTTGCCACGGGTACAACGGTCGCGGTGCAGCTCCAGTTTTTCCGGTCATCGGGGAACAAAAGTTCACTTATCTGGTCAACCAGTTGCACAACTGGCGGGATGAGAGCCGCGCCAACGATCCTTACGGCATGATGCGTGCCATTGCCAAGAAGTTGAGCGACGAGGATATTCTCGATGCCGCAACCTATCTGGCCACGGCGCCTCGCACCACGGAAGGGAACACGCGCGTCCCGAATACTACCCGGTAAACATCGTCGGCTTAAGTCAGCGAAGCGGGGAAGTATGCTTGAAACCCGCGTGCTTAGCGCGCGGGTTTTCTATTTACCTGACAGGAAACTGACTAATGAAATTCAACTCCTTGAAACTGGGCGAAAAGATATTGTTCGGCATCTTTGGACTGCTGGTCGTTTTTGCCGTGTCCAGTTTTGTGATGCTGGAAATCTACCGCTCTCACCTCAACCACCCCATGTACCCCAATACCACCCAGTTTGACTTCACTGCGGAAGGGAAGGTAGGTTCCCGTCTGTTTCGTGAAAGGGGCTGTACTGACTGCCATCGAGCGGTACGTAACGGGACCAATCACGGCGTTGGCCTGGACGGTATCGGCTCTCGACATACCCTGGACTACATCGAATCATTCCTGAAAAAACCCGAGTCCACCTATGAAACCAAAACCGTCGACCACGGTCTGAACAAAGCAGCAGCCTATGTGGCCGCCTTGCCAGCTAACGAAATCCATTCCATCGCCGTGTTTCTGTCAGAGTTGAAAGCCACGCAAGGATCCGCGGATGCCCGTCTGCCCATGCCGGAACGCTCCGGATTCGTGGATGAAATGGTCAAGGTCTGGGCTCCCAGTTCCTGGAAAACCGAATATCACGATCTGCGCGAGGATGCAGGTCAAAATCAGAAGGAGAAACCCTGAGCATGTCTTCACCCGCCTCTTTTGACCAACGCATCGATGACCCGGAATACACGACCTTCACCCTGTTATTCGTGTATGCCTGTATTACCTACGCCATCATCGGTTTTTCCTGGGGAGCTCTGATGGGGGGGATTCCCGCCTTTCGCATGTTCGTGGATTCGGCCCCCCACGGTCACCTCATCCTGCTGGCGCACGGGCATATCAATTTGCTTGGCTGGGTGGAAATGGCCATTTTCGGCGCCATCTACTACTTTGTCCCGCGCCTGGTCAATCGCCCGATTTACAGCCTCAAACTGGTCAAAATCCATTTCTGGATGCACAACATCGGTCTGATGGGCATGGTGGTCCTGTTCTCCATTGCAGGCAGCATTGGAGGCTATGACCCCGGTCCGGAAATAGAAAAAACCGTCACCCATCTGATGGGTGGGGTGGGCTTCTTCGGGACGTTGGTTCTGCTGGCCAACATCATCTGGGGCTATAATATCTTCAAGACTGGCAAGCACGGAGCCTGACGTCCCATGAAATCCAAATTGAGGTATTCCCTGATCGTCCTGGTCGTCGCCCTGGGAGGCTGCAACCGGCAGGACCTGGGGCTGGCCCTGGGGACCCAGGCCCCTCGACTGGCCACCAAGACCTTGGCCGATGTCGGCGGGGACCTCAGTCGCATGACCACCTATCGCCAGCCTGACCCGCGCATGTACCAGTATTCGCTGGATCAGGCGTTGGCCACAGGAAAACCCATCCTGCTCGAATTTGCCACCCCCGGTCATTGTTCCGTCTGCGATCGGCAACTGCAAATCACCAAGGCCATGCTTGACAAATATCAGCCCAATGTCCTGTTTCTGCATATGGACCAGTATGAAAACCCCGAAGCATTCAAAACCTATCGCGTGATGGGCGATCCCTGGACCTTTGTGATCGACACGCATGGAATCGTCCGGTATCAACAGGCGGGCCCAATGCTTTACCAGGAAATGGATGCAGCCATTCGAGCCGTTCTACCCGCCCCTCATCAGGCTTCCCTTCCGTAAAGAGGTCTGCCGACCCATTTGTCAGCCCCCCTGAGATCCCTATGTTGCGCTCCTATGAATTGAAAAAAGATCCCCGAGGCATGACCTGGGATCTGTTGCTTTATGTTCCCACGGTTTCCGCTCTGGGTGCCTTTGCCGCCAATGCCTGGTACGCGTCGAACCCGAATCTTACCTATCTGCTCCTGTTCATGGCCTGTTTTTTCCTGTTTGCAGGGGCCAATCGGGTGCTGAAGACTCGTCTTCTATGCCTTCCCACGGCGCCTGTTCGACTGGAAGCCGACCCCCAGGCGCCCTGCGTGCGTGTCCACCTGAAAAACGGGACGAGCCTCGAACTACTCAAGGATATCCACGTGTATCGTGATTATTCCGGCCGTTCCATCGGATTGACCGGACTGGATGCAGCAGGCAAGCGCCTGCAATTCGTTTTTCATAAAGGGCAGTTTTCTCTTGAACGGGATTACCAGTCCCTTCAGGATTTCTTTGCCAAAAAGAAGGCGCCTCTTCCCTAGACGCCGTTCGAACCTGAGGGAAACCCGCCGGCGTTTCTAACGCCGACGACGCACCACATCCCAGGCCATGAATCCGATCACCACCGCCACCCCCGAACAGGCCAGCCCCATGTAGTGGTATTCCCTGTCCGCCGGAATCAGGCCACCCACCAGCATATGCACGGTATAGGCAGTCAGAAACAGCGAACTGAGAGTCACCACCACATAAACCAGGGCTTCGCGAGGGCTGATTTTCATTTGACGGGATCTCCAGGAGCAGGAGGCGGCGGCTCATCCAGTACCGGGGCCGGTGCCGCAGGTGCCAGGTTGGGCGTACGGATCTGCAGAACGACCCCCCCGGCTTGCAGGGAAATGGTTTCCACTTCGTTCCCCAGCAGGGACAGGTTCTGAGCCAACCCCAGATTGGCCGGGGTTTTGGGGGCCATGATCAAATGGGTCAATCCTTTCATCATGACCAGTTGGGCAGCGGGATCCTTGGCGGCTGGGGGTAGGGGCAAGGCATCGCACCGACAGGCCAGCATGGTCCGTGCCGGCCACTGGCTCGCCACCCGCAAACGCGGATCCGGCAAATGACGGGTTTCTGCATCGGTGCGATAGTGTTCCACCGTCTGGGTGAGCGTCAGGATCAACTGATCCTGTTCGGTCAATTGACGTGCCTGTCCCAACTCGAACCAGGCACGGTCATCCTGCATGCTGAGGGTAGAGATCAGAAAAACGCCCAGAAGGACCCAGCCCCGTTGAGCCAGAAAACCGATTTTTCCGGCCCCCCATTCGAGCAACGCCGGAATCCCTGCATAAAGTAACGTGATCATGCCCAGCAGAGCAAAGGTGGCATCCCCATTGAGGGATGAAACCAGAACCCCCCACCAGAGACACTGGCCCAGCAATGTTTTCCAGAGCATCTGCCGCTTGTGCCACCAGACCCAAAGCACCAGAGCCAGGATCAGAACCCCTACCCCCCAATCAGTCGCCGTGACTTCGGGCTCAAAACCGGGAAAATGACGCCAAAAGGAGGCCCAGTCGCGCACCGGATTCTGGAACCAGAGAACGCCGCTCCAACCCCAGCGCAGAAGAATCGAAATCCCTGAAAAAACCGTCAGTCCAATGAAGAAGGATTTTTTTTGCAGGGAATTCACCGGGTTTTTATGCCAGGTCCAAGCCAGGATGAGCGGATAGACCAGCCCCACCGGATGCAGGCTGACGGCAAAGGCGACCAGCCCCAACTGCCCGAAATACAGTCCGCCCAATGCGTGGGGTCGTTGCCGGTAGGAACGATCCAGCCAGTATCCGCCCATGAACGCAGCCAGTATCCCCAGTCCGGGCGAAAGATGATCGATCTGCAACAGGGTCAGTGGCGTCAGCAGCCATAATCCCGTCGCCAGCAAAGCGGCCTCGTCCTGTCCTTCCAGGGACTGCCAGCGGTATAGCCCCCATGCCGTGAGCGCAGCCAGGGCGATCATCACCCCCTTGGCCGCCATGACCTGCCCTGGCCACAGGAATCCCAGAGGCAGCCAGAGAAGATCACGAAAATCCGGAACGCCCAGGGTCACGATGGAGTTGGCCACATGGTCGGCCACCGACCAATCCAGCAGCAATGCCTTGGCGGCTTCTTCCTCTATCCCGTAGGGTCCCCGATGCAGAACCAGAAACGTCGCCACAGCCCAAACCAGAAGGGCCAACATACCCCATTGCCGCAAACCCAACATCCGTGAACTCCTTGAATCAAGCAACCACTTGGTCAAATAAAAAGGTCCAGATCAATACACGCCCGCAGCGTAGTCCGAAAGGGCCTTGATTTCCTCATTGGTCAGGCGATGTGCAATGGAACGCATCACGGCGTCAGGATCATTGCTGCGCGTGCCATCCCTGAAATGTTGCAGTTGAAGTTCGGTATATTCCTGATACTGTCCCGAAAGACGCGGATAAGGCGCAGGAACCCCCGCGCCAGCGGGACCGTGACAACCGGAACAGGCGGGCACATCCCGATCCGCATCCCCACCCCGCCAAATCTTCTGTCCGATGGCCACCAGTTTTGGATCGTTGGCGCGCGTCAAATGGGGGGGCTGGATCGCATACCAGGCCGCCACATTGCGCATATCCTCTGCACTGAGCATGGACACGATGCCGGCCATGATGGGATTATCCCGGGCGGGAGGAGCCCCGTTGACCGATTTCATGTCATTCAACTGCTTGACCACGTAGTCCGGAATCTGTGCCGCCAAATGAGGCTGGGTCGGGATCGGACTGACGCCATCCAGACCATGGCAGGCATAGCAGATGGAACCCGCAATGACCTTGCCTTTTTCCGGATCCCCCGGCTGTGCCCAGGCGGGAAGAACCAGCCAACCAAGCAGGAGTCCAGTCATCCATTTATTCATGGTGTCATTTCCTTGAATTCACTCGCCAGAGAGGGATACGGAAACCGATCGCTCCATTCTATCATGCCCCCCCACCAAAAATTAAGCACACGATCAAATCCGCGGCTCAAAGAGAAATCAGTCGGGCAAAAGCCAGCGCCAACCATTTCGTGCCGACATCCCTGAAATTTACCTGAACCCGCCCCTCATCTCCCTGACCTTCCCGCGCCAGAACCACGCCCTCTCCAAATTTGTCGTGCCGAACCCGCTGTCCGATGTGGAACTTTCCGGTTCGGGTGGATTCTGTGGAGAAAGTCGGGGGACGCACAGAACTGGGAGCCCGTGACCCAAAGGAAAGTTCAGGTCTTCTGGCGCGTGGATTCAAAATATGACAGAGGGATTCGGGAATTTCTTCAAGAAAACGGGAACGCACGCCATAACGCATCTGTCCGTGGAGCACGCGGCTCTGGGCATGGGTCAGATACAACTGACGCCGGGCCCGGGTGAGGGCGACATAGGCCAGACGACGTTCTTCTTCCAGGCCCCGAGCCTCCTGCAAGGCGTTCTCATGGGGAAACAAACCATCCTCCAGTCCTGCCACAAACACCACTTCAAACTCCAGCCCCTTGGCCGCATGCACCGTCATCATCTGGATCGCTTCGCTCCCTGGCGCAGCTTCGTGTTCTCCAGCCTCCAGAGAGGCATGCGCCAAAAATGACAGGACGTCCCCTGACCCTTCTTCCTGGGTGAACGCCACGGCAGCAGCCACCAGTTCCTCCAGATTGGCGACCCGGTCGGTGCCCTCCTTGTCTTGACGGTAATGCGCCAGGAGGCCGCTGACCTCCAGTACGGCCTGGATCACGCCGGGCAAGTCCAGCCCCTGATGAATCCGTTCCGCCAATTGGTCGATTCCCTGCACAAAGCGTTGCACGCCCTGTCCCGCCTTGCCGGTCAAGGAACTGGCACGCGTCGCCTGGAACAGGCTGGAGCGGAGCGTCTGTGCCTCGACCTGCAGATTTTCCAGGGAGCGGGCCCCGATGCCTCGGGGGGGGAAATTGATCACGCGCAGAAAAGCCGCGTCGTCATCCGCCGAAACCGCCAGTCTCAGATAGGCCAGGGCATGACGGATTTCCTGGCGCTCGAAGAAACGCAACCCGCCGTGCACCCGATAGGGCAAGTTGAGAGAAAACAGGGCCTGCTCGAGCGCACGGGACTGGGCATTGGACCTGTACAGCAGGACCATGTCCGACAGACGAGTCCCCTGCTCGCGCAACTGTATTACGGTATGCGCAATGAAACGGGCTTCATCTCCATCCGTTTCTCCCTCGTAGACCCGGATCGGCTCTCCCTGCGCGCCCTCCGTCCAGAGCGTCTTGCCAAACCGCCCGGCGTTGTTTTGAATCAAGGCATTGGCCGCTTCCAGAATGGTCCCCAGAGACCGATAATTCTGTTCCAGACGCAGAACTCGGGTCACCCCGTAATCCCGCTCAAAATGGCGCATATTCTCGATTTCCGCGCCGCGAAAGGAATAGATGGACTGATCGTCATCCCCCACCGCAAATACCGTACTGGTCGGCCCACATAACAGACGTAACCAGCGGTACTGGAGCGGATTGGTGTCCTGGAACTCATCGACCAGAAAGGTTTTGAAGCGAGCCTGGTAATGTTCGCGCAACACGGGATGGTGTTGCCATAATTCCACGCAACGCAACAACAGTTCGGCAAAGTCCACGGTCCCTTCCCGTTGGCACTGCACCTCATAAGCCGCATAGGCTTCCTGCAAGGGGCGCTGTGCAGAATGGGAAACCACGGCATTCTCTGCGCGTAGCCCCTGTTCCTTGTGCCCGTTGACAAAGTGCTGCAACTGACGGGGATTCACCCGCTCTTCGTCAAGATTCAGCGCCTTCATGACCCGCTTGAGCGCCGCCAACTGCTCCTGACTGTCGATGATCTGAAATTGAGGCGTCAGCCCCGCGTCCAGGGCGTGCAAACGTAAAAAGCGGTGACATAATCCGTGGAACGTCCCCACCCAAAGAGAGCGGACGGGCCAGTTCCCCATGGATGACAAGCGCGTCGTCATCTCGCGCGCCGCCTTATTGGTAAAAGTGACCGCCAGCAACTCCTCGGGACGATTCTTTCCCGTCGCCATCAACCACGCCATCCGGGTGGTCAGAACCCGGGTCTTGCCACTCCCGGCGCCCGCCAGAACCAGGGCCGACCCCTGATCCCAGGTCACGGCCTCCCGTTGCTGCGGGTTCAGTCCTTCCAGTAAATTTTCCATGGGTATTGCCATCGTCGCCTACTTGATTCCCTGCATTATACGGGAGTCCCCTTCCTTACCCATGCACGAGTATAATCGTCCCTTTGCCTGACCTGTGCTGCCATGGAAGATTTGTACGATCCCCACACCCTCGAACGTCGCTGTCAGGAGACATGGACCCGGATGCAACGGTACCGCGCCTGCGAGTTGCCAAACCGTCCCAAATATTATTGCCTGTCCATGTTTCCCTACCCCTCCGGCAAGTTGCACATGGGACATGTGCGCAACTATACATTAGGGGATGTGCTGGCCCGTTACCACCGCATGAAGGGATTCAACGTCCTCCAACCCATGGGGTGGGACGCCTTTGGCCTGCCCGCCGAGAATGCGGCGCTCAAGCAAGGCGTGGCCCCTGCGGAGTGGACTTATCAAAACATCGAAACCATGAAGAGTCAGTTGCAGGCCCTGGGACTGGCCATCGACTGGGAACGGGAAATCACCACCTGCCGCCCGAATTATTATCGTTGGGAACAATGGCTGTTTACCCGGCTGTTCAAAAAAGGATTGATCTACCAGAAAACCGGCACCGTCAACTGGGATCCCGTGGATCAAACCGTTCTGGCCAACGAACAGGTCATCGAGGGACGCGGCTGGCGCTCGGGAGCCCTGGTGGAAAAGCGCGATATCCCCATGTACTACCTGCGCATCACGGCCTATGCCGAAGAGTTGCTGCAGGATCTGGAGCGCCTCGACTCCTGGCCTGAACAGGTCAAAACCATGCAACGTCACTGGATCGGACGATCCGAAGGCGTCACCCTCAGTTTCAAGTTGACTGACCGCGCAACCGATCTGAAGGTTTTTACCACTCGTGCCGATACCCTCTACGGCGTCACTTATTTGGCCATTGCCGCCGAACATCCCCTGGCTCAGGAATGCGCCCTGCAGGACCCCCGGCTGGCTGCCTTCCTGGTGGAATGTCGCCAGGGCAGCGTGGCCGAGGCCGATCTGGCCACCCAGGAAAAAAAGGGCTTTCCTACCTCGTTGCAGGCCATTCACCCCCTGACCGGGCAGCACCTCCCCATCTGGGTGGCCAATTACGTCCTGATGAGTTATGGCGAAGGAGCGGTCATGGCGGTTCCCGCCCACGATCAGCGGGATTATGAATTTGCGCGCGACCACGGACTGCCCTCAAAAACCGTGATCCGCCCAGTCACGGGAGAAGCCCCCTCTGACGCTGCCTTTACGGAGGATGGCGTTCTCTGTCACTCCGAGGATTTTGATGGGCGCACCTCTGCCGATGCCCGGGAAAAAATGGCCCTGGTTCTGGAAGCCCTGAACAGTGGACGACGCCAGACCAAATTTCGTCTGCGCGACTGGGGAATTTCGCGCCAACGCTACTGGGGATGTCCCATCCCACTGATTCACTGCCCTTCCTGTGGAACCGTCCCGGTCCCGGAAGATCAACTTCCGGTCGTCCTTCCCGAAGAAGTTTCCCTTTCCGGCACGGGTTCCCCGCTCAAACAAAGTTCCTCCTTTCGCGCCACGACCTGTCCGACCTGCGGAAAACCTGCCGAGCGTGAAACCGATACCCTGGACACATTCTTTGAATCCTCCTGGTACTATGCCCGCTACGCCTGCCCCGATGCGCTGACCATGCTGGATGAACGGGTCGATTACTGGTTGCCCGTCGACCAGTATGTGGGGGGCGTGGAACATGCCATCCTGCACCTGTTGTACGCCCGATTCTTCAACAAGTTACTCCGCGATGAAGGATTGATCCGGACCGATGAACCGTTCACCCGGCTGTTGACCCAGGGCATGGTCCTCAAGGAGGGCAGCAAGATGTCCAAGTCCCTGGGCAATACCGTGGATCCCCAGGCCCTGATCGATACCTTCGGTGCCGATACGGCCCGTTTCTTCATCATCTTTACCAGCCCGCCGGAGCAGTCCCTGGAATGGTCGGACAGCGGGGTTCAGGGGGCTCACCGTTTTCTCAAGCGCCTGTGGAATTTTGCCGCCCAATATCAGGCCCGACGACAGGTGGCCCATGCCGGACAAACCCTCGAAACGCCCCATGTCCGCCATGAGGTCCATCGCCTGCTGCAACAGGCAACCCACGACATGGAACGTCAGCAGTTCAATACCGTCACCTCGGCGGCCATGAAAATGCTCAACGCCCTGGAAAAAATTGCCGGAGTCAACGACTCTCTGGCTCAGGAAGGCCTGTCTTTTCTGTTACGCATCCTGGCCCCCATCACGCCGCATATCAGCGATGCCCTCTGGCAACAACTCGGCTTTGGCGAATCCATCCTGGACGAACCCTGGCCCACCCCCGACCCACGGGCACTCGAACGCGAATCCGTGGAACTCGTTCTGCAAATCAACGGGAAATTGCGCGGCACGCTTTCTGTCCCTACCCACCTGGCCGCGGAAGAGATCGAAAAAATGGCCCTGAACCACCCAGTCGTTGAAAAATTCCTGGCGGGCAACAGCCCGCGCAAGATCATTCTGGTCCCTCAACGACTGATCAATATCGTGCTCTGAATGCGCTTACTTGCCCCCCTCACACCCCATTTTTCAGGACTGTGGAAGACCATTTTTTTCGTCCTTTTTCCCCTCACGCTGGGTGCCTGCGGTTTTCATTTGCGCGGTCTCCCCGAGGCACAATTCCACACCCTGTATGTGGACGGCAAAATGGGGGACGTGGCTGACCAGGAACTCAAGCTAGAGATTCTGCACCAGACCCATATTACCCTGGTCAAGCAGTCGGACAAAGCCGACGTCGTTTTGACTCTCTCTCCAATCCAGAACACCCAGCAGATCCTGACCCTCAATGCAGAGGGCACCGTTTCCCAATATACCCTTTACGCCCGTTTATCCTATCGCGCGTCGGACAATCTCGGGAATGAGTTGATACCACCCTCTACCCTGACGGTCACCCGTCTGTACAATTACAACGTCATCCAGATTCTGGGCAAACCCGCCGAACAGCAATTACTCACCCACGACATGCAGATCGATCTGGTCCATCAGTTGCTGCACCGCGTTCTTGCCCTGCATCCCGCCCTGGGCACTGCTGCCCACTGAGCATGCGTCTCTCCCCCGAGCAGTGGCCCACCCATTTGAGCCGTCAGGTTCCGCCGCTCACGCTGTTGATCAGTTCCGAACCCTTTCTTTCCCTGGAATGTCAGGACCATTGGCGACGGGCCTGCCGCGCCCAGAACTACGAGGAACGCAAAGTCTGGACCGTGGAAGCGCGCTTTTCCTGGGCCGAAGTAGACCTGCACTGGAACAGCGGTTCCCTGTTTGGTTCACGAAGTGCCGTGGAGATCCATATCCCCAGTGGCAAACCGGGCCCCGAGGGGATCCGGCAACTGGAGAAACTGGCGAACGCGCCGCAGGCGGACAAACGTCTCCTGATCCTCCTGTCCGAACTGGATTACCGGACGCGCCAAGCCGCCTGGCTGAGCCAATTGCAAACCAAAGCCCTCTGGACGGAAACCCAACCCGTACCCCGGAGCGCACTCACCCAATGGATTGCCCAGCGCCTGGGCCCCTGCCAGGCCAGCGCCGAAGCCCTGGAGTTTCTGGCAGACTGCACGGAGGGAAATCTTCTGGCCACTGCCCAGGAAATCGCCAAACTTTCCCTGCTCTATCCCACCGGCCCCCTGACCCTGGAACAAGTGCAGTCCGCCGTCATGGTCATGAGCCGTCATACCCTGACGGATCTGACCCGCGCCCTGAGCCAGGGCAACGGAGCCCAGATGCTTTTGCTCCTGCGTTCCCTGAATCAGGAAGGCGAAGCCCTGCCTCTGGTACTCTGGTCCCTGAGCGAAGACTGGCGCGCGGCGTACCTGTTGTGCCGCACTCGTGAAGAGGGACGAACCCCGTCTCCGTCAACCTTCAAGGAAGCCCGTCTATGGGGGGAACGCCGGCCATTGCTCGAACGTTTTTCCCAGAAAACCAGCAGTCGCGCCTGCGCTCGAGCCCTTCAGGGTGCTGCCGAGGTAGATCAACTGATCAAGGGACTGGGCCACGGAGACCCCTGGGAAACCCTGGGCCAGGTCATTCTGGATTTGTTCTCCCCCCTCCTCAACTAGCCCCCCAAGCGCGTTCCGACCTGCAGTTCCTGCTCTTCCGCAAAGGGCCGCGCGTCCACTTTCTTGCCCCCTTCGAGTTTTACGCGCAGAACTTCAATCTGCCCCCCCTGAACAGTCACCAGAAATCCCTGATCGGTCATTCCGGAGATTTCCCCGACCTTACCCCGCACCGCGCCAAAAGTCCGGAACAGATGCTTGCGGACCTCAAAGATCTGAAGTTTCTTTCCGCCCAGCAAGGTCCAGGCGCCCGGAGCCGGGTTACACCCCCGAATCAGGTCGTGGATGACCGTCACATGCTGCGCCCAATGAATCTCGGCCTCAGCACTCCGACACCAGCCTTCGTAACTGGCCTGCGCCTCATCCTGCACCACTTCCTGATGCGTCCCCGCCACCACCTGATCGGCAGCTTCCAGCAACGCCTGTACGCCCAAGGGGAAAAGATGGTCGAAATACACCGAACCCAGGGTATCTTCCGGGCCGATGGGGACCTTTTTTTGCAGGATGATGGGCCCCTCGTCCAGCCCGTCGGTGGGACGGAAAATGGTCAGACCGGTTTCCCTCTCTCCGCGCAGGATGGGCCAGTTGATGGAACTGGGGCCTCGATAACGGGGCAACAGGGAAGGATGGTACTGAATCATCCCGTGGGTAGGAACGGAAACAAATTCCTGGGGGGCAAATTGCAGCACATAAGCCATGATCCCGATTTCCGGGGCCAGTTCACGCAGGATCTGGATGGCTTCCGGGGCTTTCAGACTGGGCAGTTGAATGACCCGGAGCCCTTTTTCCTGTGCGGCCTGCCGCAAAGGATCGGGCCTGGCTCCTTCCTTCTCCGGCGCGCAAAACACGCCCACCACTTCGTCTTGACGGGCCAGAAAGGCTTCCAGTACAGCCTTGCCGAAATCCTGCTGTCCAATGATCACCACTTTCATTTGTTGAAGGCTCCATTCTGACGATGACGTTCGATGGTCTCGGGCGACCATTGCAGGATTTCCTGCAACAGTTCATCGGTATGCTCCCCCAGCAGGGGAGAACGGGTGATGTCCACCTTGTTGTTGGACAACTTGATGGGCATTCCGACGTTATGCCAGGGCCCCCGTTCCGGATGATCGAGCGGAACGTACATCTCACGCAACCGGACATGCTCGTCCTCAGCCAGATCCTGGGTACTCATGATGGGACCACAGGGCACATCCAGTTCATTGAACAAAGCCATCAATTCCCGTTTGGTATGACCCAGCGCAAAATTTTCCAGAATCTGCCACATCTGTGACTGGTTTTTACGCCGTTCGGTCAACGTTGCAAAACGCGGGTCCGTGACCAACGCCTCCCCACCGATCCGGCGTGCCAGAGCATCCCAAACCACTTCCTGAACCACCACGTAGATGAAGTCGTTGGGGCCTCCGGGTTTGCAGCGAATGGCATTCCCCAGTTGTCCTCCCCCCGAATCATTGCCGCTGCGGGGCGTTGCCTCGTTTCCTTCCGTGGGCACCGAGTACTCGGGCAGCGCCCCGCGCGTCAAACGCTGGTGGTCGCGAAACTTGACCCGACACAGGTTCATGACCGCATCCATCATGGCCACTTCCACAAACTGACCGCGCCCGGTCCGGTGGCGCGCATTGAGTGCGGCCAGGATCCCGATGGCCAGATGCAATCCGGTCCCCGAATCCCCGATCTGCGCTCCCGTGACCAGAGGCGGTCCGTCATTGAATCCCGTGGTACTCATGGACCCCCCCATGGCCTGAGCCACGTTCTCGTAGGCCTTGAATTCGGCATAGGGACCGGTAGAACCGAATCCCTTGATGGAAGCCATGACGATGCGCGGGTTCTTCGCATGGATGGCCTCCCAGTTATAGCCCAACCGATCGAGTACGCCGGGGCCAAAGTTCTCCATGATGACATCGCATTCCTGCAGGAGGGCCTCAAAAACCTCCTTGCCAGCCGGATTTTTCATGTTCACTGTGATCGACCGCTTGTTGCAGTTGAGCATGGTGAAATACAGACTGTCCGCCCCTGGAATATCGCGCAACTGTCCCCGGGTGATATCACCGCTCGGCGGTTCAAATTTGATCACATCCGCCCCCAGCCAGGCCAACAGTTGGGACGCCGTGGGCCCAGCCTGAACATGGGTCATGTCAAGGATACGTACACCTGCCAATGCTTTGTCCATGAATCCCTGTCTCCCGCGATTATTTGTACATGGTCTGGTTCATCGTTCCGCTGGAATACTTTTCGCGGTCGATCACCACGTCCACCAGGGCCGGTTTTCCGGAATCCCTGGCTTTTTCCAGGGCCGGTCGAATGTCTGCCGGATCGGTCACCCGAATCCCGAACCCTCCCATGGACTCGGCAAAGCGATCGAAGCGCACATCTTCGAGGATATTGCCCACGTCGCCCCGCTCTGCCCCATACTTCCGGGCCTGTCCATAACGAATCTGGTTCCAGGAGGCGTTGTTGCCGATCACGCCGACAAAGGGCAATTTATTACGCACCATGGTCTCGAAGTCAAAACCGGTCAAACCAAAGGACCCGTCTCCAAACAACACCACCACGTCACGTTCGGGCTGCAACAATCGGGAAGCCAATGCAAACCCTGTCCCCACCCCCAGGGTTCCCAGAGGACCCGGGTCCATCCACCCACCGGGTTTATGGGGTCGCACCACCGATCCGGAAAAAGTCACAATGTCTCCGCCATCACCGATGTACACCGTGTCCTCCAGCAAAAATTCATTGATTTCGTGAACCAGACGAATGGGATGAATGGGAGTGGCATTGGCGTCGATAATGGCCTGGTTCTTGCCTTGGGATTTGGCCTCTTCCGCCCGCAACAGATCGAGAAAAGGGTCATGACGGCGGGCCGTATCCCCGGCAGAGGCGTCACACAGGGCATTCACCACCGCACGAATGTTCCCGACCAGACCGATGTCAAAGTCCCGGTTATACCCCACATTGCGATAATCCATGTCGAGAATGATGATGGTCGCCTTGGGATTGAGTCGACGCCCGTATCCCATACGGAAATCCAGGGGCGTCCCCGCCAGCAGAATGACATCGGCCTGATCAAAAGCGGTCTTGCGGGAAGACATCAAACCATAGGGGTGAGTGCGTGGCAAAGTCCCGCGTGCCGCACCATTCACATAAATGGGCATGTTGAAGTGCCGGGCGAAGCGGTCGATGGCCTCATGGGCACGACAGGTACGTGCCTGCGTGCCGAACAGGGCGACCGGGCGCTCGGCGCGGGCCAGGGCCTCGGCAGCCCGGGCAATTTCGTTGGGATCTCCGATGAACTCCCCCTTGACCCGGTAATTGACCGGAATCCTGACCTTCGACACCTCCACTCGCGCATCCAGGACATCATGGGGAATCTCCAGATATCCCGGCCCCGGTGCGCCATGAAACATCTCGCGAATCGATTGCCCCATCATTTCCGCGCAGCGTTCCGTGGTCATGACCGTGGAAGAAAATTTTGAAATGGGTGTCATCATGGCCACATGGGGCAAGTCCTGCAACGCACCCATGCGGTATTGTTTGAGGGGCCCGCCACCGCCAATCAGCAACATGGGGCTTTCCGCACGAAAAGCGTTGGCTACCCCCGTCACGGCGTCGGTGGTTCCAGGTCCTGCCGTCACCACGGCACACCCCACCGTACCCGTGATCCGTGCCGCCGCATCGGCAGCATGGGCGGCCACCTGCTCGTGGCGAACGTCCACGATGCGGATGCCCTCGTCCAGACAGCCATTATAGATATCGATGATGTGACCGCCGGAGATGGTAAAGATATGCCTGACCCCCTCCTGCTTGAGCATTTTTGCGACAATCTGCCCACCACTCAGGGTTTGGGCTTGGTCAGGGGTTGGGGTTGCAGTCGTCTCCATCAATTTCTCCGTCTGGGTCAAACCCCCACCGGGGGGTTAAGCAAAAAATCGTTTTCAAAGTTTCGATTATAGCCAAGCCCAGGGGTTTTGTCCGAATCCGGCCTTCAAGCGGGACGCAAGGCACGCAGGGCCAACCACAACGCACTGTGATCCAGTTCGCCGCCCTCCCCCTCCTCGACAAAAGTTCGGTAAAGTTGGGTCACACATTGGGTCAGGGGAAGAGACACCCCCAGCGCATGCGCGCTGTCCAGCGCACTGGCGAGATCCTTGAGTTGGGTCCGACCATGGGCCCCCGGCGTAAAATCCTGGCGAATCATCCGGTCCCCATGAACCTCCAGCACCCGACTTTCGGCAAATCCCCCCCGGATGGCCTGCCGGACGGCAGCAGGATTCGCGCCCCCCGCCTCAACCAGAAGCAATGCTTCAGCAACGACCCCAATGGTCACGCCCACGATCATCTGATTGGCCAACTTTGCCAGCGCGCCGGTCCCCGCCGGGCCGACCCGGGTCGCTCGACCCAGGTGCCCCAGGAGTTCTTCGGCTCGTTCAAATCCCCTTGGGTCCCCACCCACCATGATCGCCAGATTCCCCTCGGCAGCCCCCAGAACTCCGCCTGAAACCGGTGCATCCAGCGCCCATACCTGACGTTTCTCCAAACGTTGGGCGTGCTGCCGGGCGGTTTCCGGGGGAATGGAACTCATGTCCAGCCACAGCGCATTTTCAGGCAATGCGTCTTCCACTTGCACCAGCACTTCCGTGACCGCCGGACCATTGGCCAGCAACAGGATCACCGCTTCCGCCTCACCCACGGCAGCCTGCGGGGTAGGGGCCCAAAGGGCGCCAGCCGCGCAGAGAGGAGCCGCCTTTTCCGGGGTGCGATTCCACACCGTCAGCGCATACCCTGCCTCCAGCACACGTCTCCCCACGGGGACCCCCATCAACCCACAGCCCAGCAATGTGATCCGTTTCATTCCTGCTGCTCCTGTCTTCCCTTCTTGCCGGCACGTATCTGACGTTGTCGTTCAAACAGCAGAATGGATCCCGCCACCCCCGCATTGAGGGATTCCACCCCGGTAGCCATGGGAATATGAATTCGGTCATGAAGCAACTTCCGGGCGTCGGGCGTCAATCCGGCCCCCTCATTCCCGATCACCAACGCTACCGTCCCCGTGAGATCAAAATCATCGTAGGCGCGGGAAGCCTCGCGCTCTGCCCCCAGAATGGTCCCGGCGTAGCAGGGGAACCAGTCTCGCAGGTCTGCGCCTTCGTGCAGGGTCAGTTGAAAATGCGCGCCCATTCCCGCACGCAACACTTTGGGAGACCATACCTGCACGGTCCCTGAGGCGCAGACCACGGTCGGCATGCCTGCCGCTGCCGCAGAGCGCAGCAGCGTTCCCACGTTGCCGGGATCCTGCAACCCATCCAGCACCAGACAGGATTCTTCCGTGGGGAAGGAGGCGGGCGCAGCAGGCCAGGAAATCAGCGCCGCCACCCCACCGGGCGACTGAAGAGAAGAATATTCGTCGAATAGATCATCGGCAAGCACTGCGGCTTCCGGCCACAGGGAATGCCTTCTCAGGGCGGAGACTTCCGGATCTGCCGCGACGCTCGCGCGGATGAACCAATGCAGGGGAATCCCCCCCTTGGCCTGGTAACCCTGCAGCAAATGCACCCCTTCCAGTACCGTTTGCCGCTCCCTGCGTCGAACATGGGTGGACTCTGCCAGGCGCCCCCACAGGCGCAAGGCAGGGGAACGAACAGCCTTCATGGCAGCAGCGCCCGCACCGGAGCAAAACTGCGCCGGTGCTCGGGACAGGGCCCCTGGTGCTGGAGCGCGGCACGATGTGCCGCACTGGCATAGCCCTTGTGCTGCTCGAAACCATAGCCCGGATAATGGTCGGCCAGGCGAATCATGTGCGCGTCCCGCGCTGTTTTGGCCAGAATGGAAGCGGCAGAGATGCTGACGACCCGTTGATCCCCCTTGACCACTGCCCGACTGGGCCTGAAAAAGGAGGGCGCATGAAGCCCGTCCACCCAGACTTCCGTTGGGACCTGAGCCAACCCTGCCAAGGCCCGTTGCATCGCCAATAGCGTGGCCTGCAAAATATTCAGGGCATCGATTTCTGGCGCAGAAGCCTCGCCGATGGCCCAACTCAAAGCCACCGCCTTGATTTCCGCGGCCAGACGGGTGCGCTGGGAAGCGCTCAACAATTTTGAATCCCTCAGCCCCTCCAGTTCCACGCCAGCGGGCAGAATGAGGGCGGCCGCCAGCACCGGACCCGCCAGAGGGCCTCGTCCGGCCTCATCCACACCACAGGCGCCAGCAGGAAATTCGGGCAGAACATCCCGGACACGGTAACAAAAATCAGGGCGCATGCGTCAATACCCCCTCTACCCCCCGCAGCAGGGCGTTCACGGTATCTGCCTGCAACCTTTGGCGCACCTCCTGAAAGGAGCGGCGCATGTCTGCACGACGCTCGGCGTCCCGCAGCAAATTGCCCAGTTCCTCGGCCAAACGATCAGGAGTCGCCTGCTCCTGCAAGATCTCGGGAACCACGGCGCGGCCCAGAATGATATTGGGGAGTCCCACGAATCCCTTCACACCCTTGCGGCGCACCAGCCAAGCCGTCAGTCCGGACAGTCGATAGGTCAGAATCTGAGGACATTCCAGCAAGGCGGCTTCCAGCGTTGCGGTACCGGAGGCCACCAGAGCCACCTCGGCGCCGGCGAGAATGCGGGGGGCATCTTCTTCAAATACCGTTACCGGCAGGGAAGCGTAGGCGGGTTCGCGCAACAATCGTTGAAAGCAAGCCCGGGTTCCCGCGTTGATCAACGGAACGGCAAAACGGTGTTGCGGAAAATCCTGCCGGAGACGCAATGCCGTCTCCAGAAACAGGCGTCCGTGATAGTCCAGTTCCGAAATTCGACTGCCCGGCAATAAGGCGATCCAGGGTCCAGACCAGCCGGGGTCCAATGCCGCGCGAGCCTGAGCCCGGTTCGGCGGAAGCAGACGGTGCACCAGGGGATGGCCAATGTAGGTCAGCGGAATGCCCGCCTGCTCGAAAATCGGTGCTTCAAAAGGAAAAATGGAGAGAATGCCGGAGACTGCCGCACGAATTCCAGGCAACCGCCCTGCACGCCAGGCCCAGACCGTAGGCGCCACCATCTGCAAGGTGGGAATGCATTCATCCTTGAGTGCTTTCTCCAGGCCCAGATTGAAGTCAGGCGCATCGATGCCCACAAAAAGATCCGGCGGATGACGGAGAAAATGGCGCCGCAACTGCCAGCGGATCCACAGCAGGCGCGGGAGGGCACGCAAGACTTCCCAGTAACCCCGCACCGACAAGGACTCCATGGGAAACAAAGAGCGTGCCCCCAGGGCTTGCATGCGCGGACCTGCAATCCCCTCAAAAATTGCCTCAGGGTAACGCTGGCGCACGGCGTTCATCAAGGCCTCCCCCAGCATGTCTCCGGACGCCTCCCCTGCCACCACGCCGATGCGCATGATCAGCGCAGGATGCCGCGGGTGGACTGGGCCAGAAACTCCCGCAAGGGAAGCACACAGGGAGCGTTCTGTGCCAGCAGGGTCAGTTCCTGCTGAGCCTGTTCCAGGGACAATCCCGAACGATACAACTTGCGGTAGGCCTGTTTGAGCGCGCTCAGTTCTTCCGTCGTGAAGCCCCGGCGCTTCAACCCTTCCGCATTGATGCCATGGGGTGCTGCAGGAATCCCGGCCACCAGGAGATAGGGCGGGACATCCTGGGTAATGACTGCAGAAATGCCAATGAAACTATGGGCACCTATCCGTACGAACTGGTGCACCCCGACAAACCCCCCCAGCGTCACCCAGTCTCCCACATGAACATGCCCGGCCAGCGTGGCATGGTTGGCAAAGGTGGTATGGTTCCCCACCTGACAGTCATGGGCCAGATGGACATAGGCCATGATCCAGTTATGGTTGCCCAGACGGGTCACCCCCGCATCCTCTTCGGTCCCCAGGTTGAAGGTACAAAACTCGCGAATGGTATTGTCGTCGCCAATCTCCAGCGCCGACTCTTCTCCCCGGTATTTTTTGTCCTGGGGCTCGCCCCCCAACGAACAAAACGAGTAGATCCGGTTACGCTGGCCGATGGTGGTCCGACCCGCAATGCGCACGTGGTCATGAATGACCGTTCCTGCGCCTACCGTGACGCCGGAGCCGATCAAACTGTAAGCGCCGACCCGTACATCAGGCGCCAATACAGCGTCAGGATGAATCAGAGCCGTCGGATGGCGCAGCGGGTCTGCAGAATTCCAGGAATTCATGAATCGGCGTTATGCGGATTCGGCCAGATTTTTTTCTGCGCACATCAACTGGGCCTCGGCCGCTACGCGATCCTCCACCCAGGCCTTGGCAGAAAACTTCCAGATTTTATAGGAATGCCGCAACAATGAGACCTCGAGGCGCAACTGATCACCGGGAAAAACCGGATTACGAAAACGGGTCTGATCGATGCCGACGAAATAGGTCACGATTTTTCCATCCGGTTTGATGCCTTCTGTCTTGAAACTGAGCAGAGCAGCCGCCTGAGCCAGGGATTCAATGATCAATACACCCGGCATGACCGGATGGTGAGGGAAATGCCCCTGAAAATACTCTTCATTACGGCTGACATTTTTGATCGCCACGATGGATTTGCCCGGCGTGACCTCCAGAACCCGATCAACCATGAGAAAAGGATAGCGATGAGGAAGATATTCCATGATTTCATTGATGTCCATGCTACTCATCGTTCATTCTCCATTCTCTATTGAGTGATCATGCTGCACCTGCGCCATTTCAAGCCGGCGAACCCGCTCTGCCCATTCCGGAAGTCCCCTCAAATGCGCCAGGGTATGTAACCACGCGCGATGGGGTTGACTAGGAATGGCCGAAGTATATACGCCCGGCTGCGTGATGGACTTGGTGATCAAAGAAAATCCGGACACCGTGACGCCGTCACAGATCTCCACGTGTCCCACGATGCCCACGCCCCCACCAATCCGACAGCGCGCCCCAATCCGCGAACTCCCCGAAATACCCGTGCAACCCGCAATCACGGTATGGGCGCCGATTCGGCAGTTATGGGCAATCTGGATCAGGTTATCCAGCTTGACCCCTTCCTCGATCACCGTATCCTCGATAGCCCCGCGATCGATGGTGGTATTGGCCCCGACTTCCACGTCAGCCCCAATCCGCACGCTCCCCACCTGGGGGACCTTCAACCATTGTCCTTCCTGCCAGGCCATGCCGAAGCCATCCGCCCCGATCACGGCGCCGGAATGCACCAGAGTGCGCGGCCCCAGAGTGACACCTGCGTACAACGTGACGCGCGGGTACAGGAATACGTCCTGAGCCAGATGGACCCTTTCGCCGACGTATCCACCGGCCCCCACCACGACCCCATCGTCGATCAGGACACCCGCCTCGATCACTGCCTGCGGGCCGATACTGGCGAGGGGTGAGACCCGTGCCTCGGGATGAACCTCCGCCGTCCTGTGAATACCGGGTCGGGGCCTGACTTCAGGAAAAAGTTTCCGGGCCACCTGGGCATAACACCCGTGCGGATTGTCCGTGATCAGGCAGGGCAAATCCGTGGCTTCCCGATCCTGTTTCCTGAGAATCACGGCAGCAGCTCGGGTATGACCCAGATACGCCCGATACAGCGGATTGGTCAAAAAGGTGATCTCGCCAGGCTCCGCTCCCTCCAAAGTCCCCACCCCCCCGATCGGGGTATGCGGATCTCCCTCTACCTCGACGCCACAGAACCGGGCCAGTTCGCCCAGGGTGTAAGTGCACTGTCCACGCATGAAGGAGGTTATTTACTGCCGCTGTCAATGATCCGGATGACCTTGTCGGTGATGTCGATGCGGGGGCCGGCGTAAATGGCATCGGTCAGAATCAGGTCATAATTCTCCGTCGTGGCAATTTCCTTGATGGCCTTGTTGGCCCGCTCCTGAATGGAAGCAAATTCCTCGTTGCGACGCGTATTGAGATCCTCCCGGAATTCCCGTTGCATGCGCTGGAAATCACGGTTCAGGTTGGCCAGATCACGTTCCTTGTGGGCGCGTTCCCCCTCGCCCATGGTCATTCCGTTCTTGTCCAGCTCGGCCTGCTGATCCTGGATCTGCTTGCCCATTTTTTGCAACTCTGCCTGCCGTTTATCGAACTCTTTCTCCAGTTTCTTGGTGGCCGCCTGGGCTGGCGCCGCCTCGCGGAAAATTCGCTCGATATTGATCCAGCCCACCTTCAGTTCGGTGGCCATGACCGACGTACTCAATAAGAAGAAGGCAAACAGCAGGGAAACGGATTTAGCGATCTTATGCATGGGGCATCTCTCTTCAAGTTTAGAACGTATTACCTAACTGAAATTGTAGTCGCTCAATGTTATCAGTGACTGAGTTATAGTGAAAGGGGGCGGCGTAACTGAATTCAAGAGGCCCCATGGGCGAATACCAGGATAGGGCAACCCCCGCCGAATAGCGCAGTTGGGGGATGGAAAATCCCTGATTGTAGCCATAGACGTTCCCGGTATCCACAAACGTGCTCAGGCGGAAGGACTTGTCCGTGCCTTTCGAGCCCGGCAAGGGAAAGAAGTATTCGGCACTCCCGGTAATCATCTTGTTCCCCCCAAGGTTCAGGAGGTTACCATAATTGTCATAAACCTGGGGACCCAGACTGCCCGGGAAATAGCCTCGCACCGATCCCACCCCACCGGCAAAAAAGTTTTTGTAGAAGGGCAAGGGTACGCCTCCATAACCGTTGGCATAACCCAACTGACCGGACAGGGAAAGCGTCGTATTCAGACTGACGGGGGTAAGTACTTGCTCACTGGCTGTCGCGCGGTAGTAGGTCAGGTTTTCTCCAGGCACCCCCACCTCCAACCCATACTTCTGACTCCATCCCTTCATCGGATAGATGATGCTGTCCCGGGTATCGTGGGTATACCCCATACTTACCTTGATGGCCTTGGCCTGTGAACCGAACTGATTGACGAAATCCACATACTCGGCGGGACTGGTATTGAATACCCCCACGCTGGTGGCTTCGAATCCATACCCTAGAGAATAGGCATTCACTTCCGAGACCGGGATCGTATAGGTCACATCGGCCCCCAAAGTCCGGGTCGAATAGGGGCTGACCCCGATCAGATAGGAAGTATCGATGGAACGGTCATACAGGCTGATGGTGCGCGCGACCCCCTCTTCGGTCCAATAGGGATTGGTATAGGCGACAGAATAAGTACGGGTCACCAGCCCGGTACTGACCCCGAAGGAAAGCGAGTTTCCACTCCCGAACAGATTGCTCTGGGTAATCCCCGCGCTCAGAATGATCCCTTCGGCATTGGAGTACCCGGCCCCCAACTGGATGGAACCGGTTTGACGTTCTGCGACCGTAAAGTTGACGTCCACCTGATCGGTGGTACCGGGCACAGGCGGACTGTCCACCGTGACTTCGGAGAAGAAACCCAGACGGTCGATCCGTTCCTTGGAGCGGTTGACCTTTTCCACGGAATACCAGGCCCCTTCCATCTGACGGATTTCGCGCCGGATCACTTCATCCCGGGTCGTGGTGTTCCCATAAATATTGACCCGGCGCACGTACACCCGCCTTCCGGGGTCGATGACAAAGGTAAAGGCGGCGGTATGATGCTCCTTGTCGATTTCCGGATTGGCATTGATATTGGCAAAGGAATAGCCATCCTGGGCCAACCGATCCGCAATGGCCTTGGTGGAACTCGTGACTTTCTCGCGGGAGAACAGATCACCCGGTTTGAGCGTGAGCAGTTTTCGCAACTCTGCCTCGGGTACCAGAAATTGGCCCGCCAGTTTCACATCCGACACCCTGTACGGTTGTCCTTCGGTGATGTTGACGCTGATATAGACGTCCTGTTTGTCTGGAGAAATGGACACCTGGGTCGAATCCACGGCAAACTCCAGGTAACCCCGATCCTGATAGAAGGAACGCAGGGCTTCCAGATCGCCGGACAATTTCTGCTTGGAATACTGATCATTCTTGGTATACCAGGACAGCCAGTTGGGCGTATTCAACTGCAATTGATCCTGCAGTTCCTTGGCAGAAAAAGCATGGGCCCCGACGATATTGATTTCACGAATATGCGCTGCTTCCCCTTCCACGATGTTGAAGGCCAGCGCAACCCGGTTGCGGGGAAGCGGCGTCACGGTGGTGGACACTTGCGTCGAATATTTCCCCTTTCCCAGATACTGTCGCTTGAGTTCTTTCTCTGCCTTGTCCAGCAAGGATTTGTCATAGATCCGCGATTCCGCGATCCCGATGGTTTTCAGGGCATCCTTGAGTTGATCCTTGGTGAAGGATTTTGCACCGTTGATTTCAAGGCGGGCGATGGAGGGACGTTCCTGAACATAGACCACCAGAACATTGCCCTCGGATTCGAGGCGCACATCGGAAAAGAAACCGGTATCGTAAAGCGCCTTCAGGGCAGCGGAAGCTTTTTCCGTGGTAATGGTGTCACCCACTTTAAGGGGCAGATAACTGAAAATCGTCCCGGGCTCGATCCGCTGTGCGCCTTCCACCCGGATATCCTGGATCGTGATCGGCGCCAAGGCCAACGCCAGAGAACTCCAACATATCCAGAACAGGAATAACAGTGAACGAAGAAACATGAAATAAAATCAGTGATTGAAAAAATGGCGCAAATCATTCAGGAAGGAAAAAACCATGAGCCCCGCCAGCAAAAAGAACCCCCAACGCTGGGTGAGACTCAAGATTTCCGCGGACAAGGGCCGCCCCCTCACCCACTCCACGGCATGATACAACAAATGCCCCCCATCCAATAAGGGAATCGGCAATAAATTGAGAACGCCCAGGCTAATACTGATCAACGCCATGAATTGCAGATAAGGCAGCAGCCCCAGGCGAGCACTGTCTCCCGCCAGCGATGCGATCCGAACCGGTCCGCCCAGATTGTCCAGGGATGCCTGGCCGGTGAGCAACTGTCCAAAGGAATTCAGGGTCAACAGGGTGAGTGACCAGGTTTTCACGGCACCGTGCCAAAGCGCCATCAAAGGGGGATCCTGATCCAGAACCGTCCATTCTCGGCGCATGGCCTCGGTGACCTGCGGGCTGATGCCGATCCGCCCGATCCGGCGACCATTGGGCAAATCCACCGCCCGAGGAATGAGTTGCACTGCTCGGGTCTGACCGGCACGCGCCAGTTCGATCTCCACGACAGCCTGGGGATGGGCTTCAACGACCCGAACCACTTGCGCCCAGGTTTCCACCGGCTGCCCCGCCACGCGCAACAAACGGTCCAGAGGTTTCAGTCCGGCCTTGTCCGCCACACTGTCCGGGATGACTTGCCCAACCACCGGAGGCAACGGCGGTGTCCACAGATGAAAACCGCTCCCTTCCACGCCCTCTTCTGCCGCCGCGTTGACTTGTGCCGTGACCAGCCGATGAACTTCTTCCTGACCTCGGTCATTCCGTGTCACCAACCTCACCGCTCCTTCGCGCCGAACCACTCGAGGCCATTCCAACTCAAAGTCCTGCCAGGTTCGGATCGCCTTTCCTTCCAGGCGTAACACGCATTCCCCCGCCCGAATCCCGGCATGCCATGCCAGGGTGCCTGTCTCCGGTGCATCCAGACAGGGTCGTTGTCCAGGAATCCCCAGAACATAAAGCAGGCTGAATAATGACCAGGCCAGCAAAAAATTTGCCAACGGTCCCGCCACCACGATCGCACTTCTTTGCGCCAGGGATTTCCGGTTGAAGGCCTGATGAACTTCCCGAGGGGACACCGGGCCCTCCCGTTCGTCCAGCATGCGTACATATCCCCCCAGGGGAAGGAGCGCCACCACCCACTCGGTCCCGTTTTTTGCCTGTCGACGCCATATCGGACGCCCCAGTCCGATGGAAAAACGCAGGACTTTGACTCCCACCCAACGGGCTACCACGAAATGCCCCAGTTCATGGATGAAAATCAGGCAGCTGAGCGCCAGCAAGAAAGCCCCTAACGTCCCCACGCTCCCATTCAACACGCATTTCTCCTGGCCAGGATCTGCCCGGTGAGGTGGCGTGCCCGTCGATCCGCCTCGTTGACTTCCTCCAGGGTGGTACATGCTTGAGAGGGGAGTTGGTCGAGCACCTGCGCAATGGTATCGGTGATCGCCCGAAAACTCAGACCTCCCGCCAGGAATGCCGCCACCGCCATCTCATTGGCGGCATTCAGCAGGGTGGGTCCCGTTCCCCCGGCCTGCATGGCCTGTTCTGCCAGTGCCACAGCGGGAAAACGTTGCCGCTCCAGGGGCAGGAAAGTCAAGGGACCCGCCGCAGTCAGATCGAGCAGGGGCACCCCGGAAGATTGACGTTCGGGATAGGCCAGGGCGTGGGCGATGGGAATCCTCATGTCCGTATGTCCCAATTGGGCCAACAACGAACCATCGATGAACCCGACCAATGAATGAACCAGACTCTGGGGATGAATCACGATTTCAACTTTTTCCGGCGGCAAACCAAACAACCAGCAGGCTTCGATCAACTCGAGTCCCTTGTTCATCATGGTCGCCGAATCCACCGAAATCTTCTTGCCCATGCGCCATTTCGGATGCTGACACGCTTGTTCCGGGGTGACTTTTTCCAGGTCCTGCAACGGCGTGTTCAGGAAAGGTCCACCGGAAGCCGTCAATAGAATTTTTTCCACGCCAGAACGCCCTCCCTCGCCATTCGGCCAGCACTGGAAGATGGCGTTATGCTCGCTGTCCACGGGAAGCAGGCATGCGCCGCCCTGCGCCACGGCCTGCATCATCAGGGGACCCGACATGACCAGGGATTCCTTGTTGGCCAGAAGTATTTTTTTGCCCGAACGGGCCGCCGCCAAGGTGGATGCCAGACCAGCAGCGCCTACAATGGCCGCCATCACCGTGGTGACTTCCGGCGCCGAGGCAACTTCTTCGAGCGCCCCTTCCCCAGCCCTCAGTGCCGTAGGACAGTGGGGATCCAGCATGCGCAGGAGCCGTGCCAGTTCATCCAGTTGCGCGGCCTCAGGCACCACGGCCAGACGGGGACGAAAGTCCACACACTGACGCGCCAGGCCCTGCAGGTTGCGATGCGCAGTCAGGGCGTGAATTTCGTAGCATTCCGGGTGACGTCGAACGACCTCCAGGGTACTCATGCCGATGCTGCCGGTGGCCCCCAGAATGGTCAGGTGTTGCTTCATGCGCCCCCCAGCAGATGAATGCTCAATGCGGCCAGAGGAAGCGTTGCCGTCAGCGCATCGATTCGGTCCAGAACTCCGCCATGCCCCGGCAATCCATTGCCGCTGTCCTTGACGCCGGCACAACGTTTGATCCAGGACTCAAACAGATCCCCCAGAATGCCTAACCCCACCAGCCCCCAAACGAGCAGGAACCAACCCCATCCAAGGTGGTTGACCAGCGGGGTCATCGAGGAAGATCCCGTCCGTGCCAGCCACCACCAGATGGCCCCATAAACCGTGGCGGCCAGTCCCGCGCCCGCCACGCCCTCCCAGGTTTTCCCCGGGCTGATGGCAGGAGCCAGTCGGTGCTTTCCCCAGAGACGACCCGTAAAATAGGCCGCACTGTCCGATATCCAGAGTACGGCCATCAGGGCCAGGAGCACGAGATTGCCCTGATGTTGAAGACGCGTGAGGGACCAGCCCGTGGGAAGCAGGACCAGAAGACCAACGGCGAGAAGAGGGAGACCGCTGATCCGCCATTGCTGTTTCATCCACAGAGGAACCAGGACAACCCAGAAGACCAGGGATCCTTCCATCCCCAGATCCTGCCAGGAAGTCTCCCGTCCGATCCGATAAAGCAGAGGGATCAACAAGGCATACAGGCAACGTTGCCAGAAGACTGCCTTCGCCAGCCCCGCCCACTCCCATCCCGCCCAAATCATGACCCCGGTCACCAGGCCCTCCCAGACTTGAGGAGGTGCCCAGAACAAACTCAGGCCCACCACCACCAAAAGCACAGACGCAGTCAGGAGCCGAGTGCGGAGCATTGTTCACTGGTCCGGCCAAAACGTCGTTCACGGCCCTGATAGGAAAGAATGGCCAGATCCAGGGCAACACGGTCAAAGTCCGGCCAGAGGGTTTCGGTAAAATATAACTCGGTATATGCCAACTGCCAGAGCAGAAAATTACTGATCCGTTGTTCGCCGCCGGTACGAATGAACAGGTCGGGTTCCGGCAGATCGCTCAGGCAGAGGTGCGCCTGCAGATCCGCTTCGGTCAATGGATGCGTCTGAGCAGGATTTGCAGCACGCCAGGCATTGACTGCCTGCAGAATATCCCAGCGTCCCCCATAATTCACCGCAAGCGTCAAGGTCAGCGCCTGGTTGTCCAGGGTCAGTCGTTCCGCTTCCTCGATCAGCGCCTGCAACCCGTGACCCAGCGGAGACCGGTCTCCGATCACCCGCAAACGCACCCCAGCCCCATGCAGTTGCTGAATTTCTTTTTCCAGCATGTGCATGAAAAGTTGCATGAGCAAACTGACCTCATCCGCCGGACGGCGCCAGTTTTCACTGCTGAAGGCAAACAGGGTCAGGTAGGGAATGCCACATTGCAGCCCGGATTCCACCAGGGTACGCACGGCCTCACTTCCTTTGCGATGACCAGCGATCCGCGGCAAAAGCCGCTGACGAGCCCAACGCCCATTGCCGTCCATGATGATGGCGATGTGACGGGGAATCGTGGCAACGTCTGGAATCGTCTGGGTGGAACTTTTTGCCCTGACCATGACAGGTTCGCGCCGAACCGTCAAACTGCCATCAACTCGGCTTCCTTGACGGCCAGCATCTTGTCGATTTCCTGAATGAAGCGATCGGTCATTTTCTGGATGTCCTCCTGTGCGCGTCGCTCCTCGTCTTCCGAGATGGTTTTGGCTTTGACCATCTCCTTGAACTGCGCCAGGGCATCGCGTCGAATATTGCGCACCGCCACCCGTCCGCCTTCGGATTCGGCCTTGACCACCTTGGTCAGGTCGCGTCGCCGTTCTTCGGTCAGGGAAGGCATGGGAACCCGGATCAGATCCCCTTGCGAGGAAGGATTGAGACCGAGGTCAGACTCCCGGATGGCCTTTTCGATCACCGCGCCCATTTTTTTCTCGTAAGGATTGACCCCAATGGTCCGGGCATCCACCAGATTGACACTCGCCACCTGGTTGAGCGGCGTGGGGGTTCCGTAATAGTCCACTCGAACGTGATCCAACAACCCCGCATGGGCTCGTCCCGTTCGCACCTTGGCCAACTCCGCCTTGAGGGTTTCCACGGATTTGGCCATTTTCTGTTCGGTAGTCTTCTTGATATCGGAAATCATCTGACGTTACCCTTTCAATTCGTCACAAAGGTGCCTTCGGGTTCACCCCGAACGACACGCATCAAAGCACCCGGTTTGAAAATGCTGAATACTCCAATGGGCAGGTTCTGATCACGGCACAAAGTCAGCGCCGTTGCATCCATTACTTTCAGGTTATTGACGATGGCCTCTTCAAAAGTGAGGCGTACATAACGGCGAGCATCCGGGTTCTTGTTGGGGTCGTCCGTGTAAATACCGTCCACCTTGGTCGCCTTGAGCACTACCTCTGCGCTGATCTCTGCCCCGCGCAATGCCGCTGCCGTGTCCGTCGTAAAAAACGGATTGCCCGTCCCCGCCGCAAAAATCACTACCTTGCCTTCTTCCAGATAGCGCAGCGCCTTACCGCGAATGTAGGGCTCTGCCACCTGTTCCAGATTCAGGGCCGACTGAACCCGACTGACCACATCCACCCGGCGCATGGCATCCTGCAACGCCAGGGCATTCATGACCGTGGCCAGCATTCCCATGTAGTCGGCGGTGGCGCGGTCCATTCCTACGGCGCCAGGCGCCACCCCACGGAAGATATTCCCTCCTCCAATCACCACGGCAACCTGCACACCCTGTCGCACGACCTCGGCAATCTCGGCCACGATACGGTCGATCGTGGCCCGATTGATGCCGTAAGCATCCTCCCCCATCAGTGCTTCGCCCGACAGTTTCAGGAGGATGCGTTGGTAAGCAAGTTTCATGGTCTTCCCTTGATCAAGCCATGGTACCTGCTGCTGCAGCGACTTCTGCGGCAAAGTTCTCGACTTTTTTCTCGATCCCCTCGCCCACCACCAGCATGGAGAAGCGTTGCACGCTGGCCCCCCGACTCTTGAGCAGGACTTCGACGGTCTGGTCCGGGTTCTTGACAAAGGGTTGCCCAACCAGGGTCACCTCGGCCAAATATTTCTGAACCCGCCCTTCCACCATCTTGGCAATGATCTCTGCCGGTTTCCCCGACTCTGCCGCCTGCGCGGTATAAATTTCGCGCTCGTGCTGAAGCAGCGCGGCAGGAACTTCCGTCCTGGAAACACAAACCGGCTTGCTGGCCGCAATATGCATGGCAATGTCACGCCCCAGCGCCGCATCCCCGCCGATCATGTCCACCAACACACCAATTTTCTGCCCGTGCATGTACTGAGCCAGATGCCCGGTGGTCTCGTAACGGGTAAAACGGCGCAAGGTCATGTTTTCACCCAACTTCATGACCAGGGCCTGCCGCACGTCTTCCAGAGTCCCGCCTGCAGGCAGGGCACACTGGGCCAGCGCGTCCACTGTCGCCGGATTGTCGCGCACCACACACTCGGCTGCCGTGCGCGCAAAAGCCATGAACTCTTCATTCTTGGCCACAAAGTCGGTTTCGCAATTGACTTCCACCAGCGCGCCGACCCGGGTATCGGCCTGGATGGCCACCGCCACCACACCCTCTGCGGCCACCCTGGTCGCAGCTTTGCTGGCTTTGGCCCCGCTCCGGATGCGCAACAGATCTTCTGCCGCCTTCATATCCCCCTGAGCCTCGGCCAATGCCTTCTTGCACTCCATCATCCCCAAGCCTGTGCGTTCGCGCAGTTCCTTCACCATCGATGCGGTAATTTCCGCCATAGCCCACTCCTTCAATTAATCCAGAACCCTCCGCTTGGCGGAGGCGTCAGTTCCCGACTCTTCAGGCCTCGGAAACGTCGCTTTCCTCTTCGACAAACTCTTCTCCCGCAACGGCCTCGTTGAGGCTTTGGGCGCGCCCTTCCAGAATGGCATCTGCCACGCCGCGCGCATAGAGTCGAATGGCGCGTGTCGAATCATCGTTCCCCGGAATGACATAATCGACGCCTTCCGTGGAGTTGTTGGTATCCACGACGCCGATGATGGGAATACCCAGTTTGCGCGCTTCCACCACGGCATTTTTCTGGTAACCCACATCGATCACGAACAATGCATCCGGCACGCCATTCATGGACACGATCCCGCCCAGACTGCGCGCCAGTTTTTCTTTCTCACGCTGAAAGTTGAGCGCTTCCTTCTTGGACAAACGATCCATGGAGCCATCTTCGATCATCAGGGAAAGTTCATTGAGACGCTTGATCGATTGCTTGACCGTCTTGAAATTCGTGAGCATTCCGCCCAACCAACGGTGGTCCACGAAGGGGGAACCGGCCCGCAACGCCTCTTCGCGCACGATATCCCGAGCCTGACGCTTGGTCCCGACAAACAGGATCGTCTGGTTATTGGCGGACAGGCGGCGCACAAAGGTCATGGCTTCCTGGTAGAGGGGAAGGGTCTTTTCCAGATTGATGATATGAATCTTGTTGCGGTGACCGAAAATGTAAGGGGCCATCTTGGGATTCCAGTAACGGGTCTGGTGTCCAAAATGAACTCCGGCTTCCAGCATTTGTCGCATGGTGACTGACATGGTAAAACTCCTGATCGAGGGTTGAGCCGCCGCCGGTCCATTTCACCTTTCTCAAGGCACCCTGTGTTTTAACCGGCGTGTGAAATTGCGATAAAGCCCTTTATGATACCATCCCGACTTCACAATAATCAACCAATCCAGATTCCCAGCTCATGCCTCCTTCTGCCGTTACCCTGAAAAACCCCGAAGAAATTCAAAAAATGCGGACCGCCTGCCGCCTCGCCGCCGAAGTTCTGGACTACATCACGCCCCACGTGGTCCCGGGCGTCACCACCGACCATCTGGATCGTCTGTGCCATGACTACATGATCGAGGTCCAGCAGACCATCCCGGCCCCCCTGAATTATGCACCCAAGGGCCATCGGCCCTACCCGCGTTCGATTTGCACTTCGGTCAACCATCAGGTCTGTCATGGCATCCCCGGCGAGCGCATCCTCCGGAATGGAGACATCGTCAATCTCGACATCACCGTCATCAAGGAGGGATTTCACGGAGATACCAGCCGCATGTTCCTTGTGGGAGAGGTCAGCAAACAGGCCCACCGTCTGTGCGACCTGACCTACGAGTCGCTCTGGCACGGCATCCGTGCCGTCGCTCCAGGCCGCCATCTGGGAGACATTGGCCATGCCATTCAGACCTTTGCCGAAAAAGCGGGCTACAGCGTGGTCCGGGAATTTTGCGGTCATGGCATCGGGCGCCACTTTCACGAAGAACCCCAGGTCCTGCATTACGGCAAAAAAGGGAGCGGCCTGCGCCTCGAGGCCGGCATGATTTTCACCATCGAACCCATGATCAACGCCGGGCGGCGGGATATCCGTCCGTTGGGTGATGGCTGGACCATCGTCACCGCCGATCATAGCCTGTCTGCCCAGTGGGAGCATACGATCCTGGTGACGCCGGACGGTTTCGAGGTTCTGACCGTTTCTTCCGGGACACCTCCCGCCCCCTGACATGCGCGCCGCTGCCACACTCAAATCCCAACTTCAAAAAAAAAGAACCGAACTTTTTGAAGCCTACCTGCACCAACCCTCCCCACGACGGCTGCTCGAGCAATGGCGCACCGTTGCGGATGAAACCCTGCGCCAACTCTGGACCACGCACGACTTCGGGCAGGATGCCACCCTGGTGGCCGTGGGCGGGTATGGACGCGGCGAGTTGTATCCCTATTCCGACATCGACCTGCTCATCCTGTTGCCCGGCCAGGAAAACGATTCCCTCGCCCAACGCATCGAATCCTTCATCGGAGCCCTCTGGGATATTGGACTGGAAGTCGGTCATAGCGTCCGCACCGAGGCAGAATGCCTGAAAGAAGCCGCTCAGGATCTGACCATCGCAACCAATCTGGCCGAACAACGATTTCTCTGCGGGAAACGGCGGGCCCAACAGGAACTCTGTCAAAAACTTCCCGCCGCCCTGGACCTGAACGCCTTCAGAGCTGGCAAGATCCAGGAACAGCGCCAGCGCCATCGCAAACACCACGATACTGCCTTCAACCTGGAGCCCAACCTCAAGGAAAGCCCCGGAGGACTGCGCGACCTGCACACGATTTCCTGGATCGCGTGGGGCGCGGGATTGAATCCCGGCTGGGCCTCTTTCACGCAGGCGGGACTGATCAGCGCTTCAGAAGCGCGGCAGGTCCGTACCCTCTGGGGTTTTTTGCAGGACTTGCGCATTCGCCTGCAGGGCCTTGCGCAACGCCGCGAAGACCGCCTCCTCTTCGATTACCAGACCCCGCTCGCCCTTCAACTCGGCTGGCAGGACACGGTTCAACAGCGTGCCAGCGAAGGGTTGATGCAGGCCTACTACAAAACCGCCAAATCCGTTCTCCTGATGAATGCCATCCTGGTGGAACAAATCGAAGCGCGTGCCCGCCCCGTGCACACCCCGCCTGTTCTCCTGCAGGAACCCTTCGTACGGCAGGGAGATTTGCTGGGCACCAGCCCCGGTACCCTTCTGGACCAGAAACCGGAACTCCTCTTCAATGCCTTCCTTCTGCTCCAGCAATACCCTGACCTGCGCGGTTTTACGCCCGATGTCCTGCGTGCCGTCTGGCGGGGGAAACGTCACATCAATGCGGCTTTTCGTGCCAACCCGGTCCACCAGCAGCAGTTTCTCGAAATCCTGAGACAACCGGCACGCACCGCCGATGTCCTGAGGCGCATGAATTATCTGGGGGTGCTGGGACGCTACCTGCCTGCCTTCGGACGCATCGTGGGACAAATGCAGCATGACCTGTACCATGCCTATACCGTGGATGAGCATACCCTGAGAGTCATCCGTAACCTGCGTCGCTTTGCCCTGCCCCGTTTTGATCATGAGTTCCCGCTCTGCTCCACCCTGATGCAGCAATTCGACCGTCCCGATCTCCTGATCCTGGCGGCGCTCTTTCATGACATCGCCAAAGGCCGGGGCGGAAATCATGCCCAACTCGGCCGTTCGGATGCGCTCTATTTTTGTCGCCAACACCATTTGCCCCGAACCGACACACAGTTGGTGGCCTGGCTGGTGGAACAACATCTCGATTTTTCCGCGGTGGCCCAGAAACAGGACCTGTCAGACCCTGCGGTAATCCGCCGTTTTGCGGCGCACACGGGAAACCTGCGCCGGCTGACCGCCCTCTACCTGCTCACCGTGGCCGATATCCGGGGCACCAGTCCCAAGGTGTGGAATGCCTGGAAAGGAAAACTGCTGGAGGATCTGTATCGCCTGACCGCACAGGTTCTGGAGGGCGCGCAAACGACCCACGACGAACCGAGCGCAAATCGCCAGATTCAGGCCCTGAAGATTCTGAAACACTACGGCTTGCAGGAGGTTTCCGAAGTCACCCTGTGGAAAACCCTGGAAGACAGTTATTTCCGGCGCCATGAAATCCAGGACATCGCATGGCACGCCCGCAGCTTGCAAGGCTGTACCGGATCTTCGAAACCCCGGGTTCGTGCCCGTCTCTCCCCGGTAGGGGAAGGATTCCAGGTCCTGATCTACAGCC
This sequence comes from Ferrovum sp., assembly GCF_027317285.1. Classification (NCBI taxonomy): domain Bacteria; kingdom Pseudomonadati; phylum Pseudomonadota; class Betaproteobacteria; order Ferrovales; family Ferrovaceae; genus Ferrovum; species Ferrovum sp. Next base: position 94,239 of record NZ_DAHVHV010000002.1, read on the forward strand.
CGGATCGAACCGGTCTGTTTGCCCAACTTTGCGAATACTTCGAGCGTTCCGGGCAAACCATCGTCGCCGCCCGTATCCACACCACCCTGGATCATCATGCCCTTGACACCTTTCAGGTGCTGCCCCGTCACAGTTCGGCCGAACATTATCGGACCCAACTCATACGAATGGAAAACGAGTTACAGGAACAACTGGACCACCCCATCCCCCTTCCCACCCCACGCAAGTCGCGCCTACCTCGCCAACTCCGCCATTTCCCCTATCCCGCGCGCATCCTGCTGGGGGATCCGGAACGTGACGGTCAGGTCCCGCTGACCGTGGTCACCGGCGACCGCCCCGGATTACTGTACCGGCTGGCCTGCGTTTTTCTGCGCCACGACATCGATCTGCATGGGGCCCGAATCAACACGCTGGGCGAACGGGTGGAAGATGTTTTCCTGATTTCTTCTCCACGCCTGGATGACCCGGCGGAACGCCAGTGTCTGCATGATGACCTGCTTCACGAGGTTTCTCAGGAACTGTTCCCCACCCCAACAGGGTCAGTCGCTGGCAGGGCGTAGTTCGGGGTCGGGGAATAATTCCTCGATGAAACCAAAACGGCTGAAATCCCGAATCCGGGCGGGATAGAGAATTCCGTCCAGATGGTCGCATTCATGCTGTACCACGCGCGCATGAAAACCGCTGACGGTTCGTTCGATCCATTCCCGCTGCAGATTCCAGCCTGCGTAGTAAAGGTGCTGGGCACGGGGAACCCAGCCACGCATACCGGGAAGAGACAGACATCCCTCCCATCCTTCTTCGAGGTCCTCCCCCAGCGGGCGCCAGACCGGATTGATGAGGAGGGTGCGCGGGATCGGCTCCGCCTCGGGATAGCGTGCACTGGCTTCGAACCCGAACAGGACGACCCTCCAGCCCACGCCAATCTGTGGCGCAGCCAGCCCCACCCCATCCGCGCTGAGCAAGGTATCTTCCAGATCCCGGACCAACTCGGGCAGGCAGGGCCATTCCGCCTCCGATACCGGTTCGGCGGGCGTGCGCAGGGTTGGATGGCCCATGCGCAGGATGGGACGCACGGCCATTCAGGTTCTCTCTGCCAGCCAGTGGGCAAAGGCAGCCCCGGTTTCTTCATGGCGCAAACCGTAGGTCACCGTTGCCTTGAGATAACCCAATTTGCTTCCGCAATCATAGCGTACCCCCTCAAAGGGGCAGCCCAGAACCATTTCGCGTTCCAGCAGACGGGCAATCCCGTCGGTCAACTGAATTTCCCCGCCCGCCCCTGGAGCCACCTCGCGCAGGGTGCCAAAAATCGTCGGGGTCAGAATATAACGCCCAACCACCGCCAGAGTGGAAGGAGCCAGATCCGGCGCCGGTTTCTCCACGATTCCCGTAACCCTCAGGTAGTCACCCATCCCATGTTCCGTCTGGACGATCCCGTATTGCCCGGTCTGTGCACGGGGCACCTGCTGTACCCCCAGCACGGAGGAGCCACTTTTTTCGTACCATTCCATCATCTGACGCAATACGGGAACCTTCGAATCGATCAGATCATCGGCCAGAACCACGGCAAAGGGTTCATCCCCCACCAGAGGGGCAGCACACAGGATGGCATGCCCCAAACCCAGGGCTTCCGGCTGCCGGATATAGGCACAACTCACGCCCGGGGGCGGCAGATTACGGACGATTTCCAACATTCGGTCCTTCCCCCGTTGAGCCAGTTCAGCCTCCAATTCATAGGCCTTGTCGAAGTGATCTTCTATCGCTCGCTTGCCTCGACCCGTCACAAAAATCATTTCCGTGATACCCGCCGCCACGGCTTCTTCCACAGCGTATTGAATCAATGGCTTGTCCACCACCGGCAACATTTCCTTGGGACTGGCCTTGGTCGCGGGTAAAAATCGGCTCCCCATTCCCGCCACCGGAAATACCGCCTTGCGAATTTTTTTGATCATGCCTTGATTTCCTTGAAAAGTTGGTCCCACTGATCTTCATCAAGCGCCGGAATGTCCAGTTTTCGTGCTTGTGCAACCTTGCTGCCCGGATCTCGCCCCACCACCAGATAGTGGGTCGAACGCGTCACGCTGCCCACCACCTTTCCTCCGGCCTGCTCAATACGATTTCTGGCTTCCTCCCGGGAGTAGTGGGCCAGGGTTCCGGTCAGGACGAAGGTCAAACCGGCCAGAATCTGCACCGCCTGACTTTCCTGGACATTTTCGTGCCAGTGCACGCCCTGGGCACGCAGATGCGCGATGATCTGCCGATTGCGTTCCGCAGAAAAAAAATCCCGCAGGGATTGGGCCACCACGGGGCCAACATCCGCCACCGCCTGCAAATGGGTCTCGTCGGCCTCCATCACGGCTTCCAGCGTCACGAAGTGAAGGGCCAGATCGTGGGCTGTGCGTTCGCCGACCTGACGGATTCCCAGGGCGAATAAAAACCGCGCCAGGGTGGTTTCCTTGCTGCGCTCCAGGGATTGAACCAGATTTTCTGCCGATTTCCGTGCCATGCGCGGCAATGAAGCCCACTGTTCCAGGGTCAGGCGGTAGAGATCGGCCGGTTCCCTCACCCAGGCGCGTTCGACCAGGGCATCCACCAGTTTCTCGCCCAATCCGTCCACGTTCATGGCACGCCGTCCGGCAAAATGCAGCAATGCCTGCTTGCGCTGGGCCGGACAGTGAAGGCCTCCACTGCAGCGCCAGGAAACTTCTTCCGGCAGTCGCCGTGCCGGACTGCCGCACACCGGACAGGTGAGGGGCATCTCAAATGCCGTCGTCCCGGCAGGGCGGAGTTCCCGAACAACCCGCACCACTTCCGGAATGACATCGCCTGCACGACGGACCCAGACCTGATCTCCCACCCGGATGTCCTTGCGACGAATTTCCTCATCATTGTGCAGCGTTGCGCGCGTCACCGTTACCCCCCCCACAAACACGGGCTTCAAATGCGCCACGGGGGTCAGCGTCCCGGTACGCCCCACCTGCACCTCGATGGCTTCCACCGTGCTCAGTGCCTCTTCGGCAGGAAACTTATGCGCCAGAGCAAAACGCGGCGCACGGGTGACGAACCCCAGTTTCTGCTGATCGATGCGCGCGTTGACCTTGTAGACCACCCCATCCACTTCATAAGGCAGAGAGGCTCGGCGCGCGCTCAAATTCTCGAAAAACGCCCGGAGCCCACTTTCGCCCTGAACGACCCGTACTTCCTCCGCCACGGGAAACCCCAACGTGCCCAGCCAACGTAACAATCCATCCTGATGATCCGGCAATTCAAACTCCGGAGAGCCCCCTCCCACGCCATAAGCCAGAAAGACCAGCGGACGACGCGCGGTTTCCGCCGGGTCCAGTTGACGCAGCGCACCGGCGGCGGCATTGCGCGGATTGACGAAGGTGCGTTCTCCCGCACGGGTCTGGCGCCAATTGAGTCGTTCGAAGTCTTTCTTGAGCATCAGGACTTCTCCGCGCACTTCCAACCACTCGGGCCAGGGTTCAGAACCCCGCATACGCCGGGGAATACTTTTCACTGTCATCAGGTTGGCGGTGACCTCTTCACCCTTCTCGCCATCACCGCGCGTGGCCCCCTGTACCAGAACCCCCTCGCGATACAACAGGTTGATGGCCAGTCCATCGAATTTTGGCTCGCAGCAATAGGCCACCTCGTCCACACCCAGTCCTGTTCGGACGCGCCGATCGAATTCCTGGAGGTCCTGAAAACCAAATCCATTGTTCAGACTCAGCATGGGTTCGCGATGGCGGACCAGACGCACGTTGCGACGCAACGCCAGCGATCCCACCCGCTGGGTCGGGGAATCCGTCCCGACCTGATCAGGATAGCGCGCTTCCAATGCCACCAGTTCCCGATACAGCGCATCGTATTCCGCATCGGGAATCGTGGGGGCATCGAGTTCGTGGTATTCCTGATTGTAGCGCCTCAATTTATCCTGCAGGAAATGCAGACGAGCGACTTCGTCCATGCGCCCCCCGTTCAGGAAAAGAAACGCCGTGCCAGCGCACTGCCAGGCGGAATGCCCTGAACTTCCAAAGTCCCCATCACCTGAGCCAGTTGCTTCTCGATGGTGGCGCATTGACGCACCCCCAGACGTTCTCCCTGATCATCCACCACGTCTCCTTCCAGCACCAGGGCAAGCCGTTCGGCCACCGCAAACATCTCCCTGAAAACCGTCACGGGGTCTGGCACGCGCACCACCTCCAGTAACAGGGTCACGGCGTTGATGGGTTCATGATCCAGATTCAGGGGCAGGAAAGGAGCACCATCCTGACGAATCAGGGTAAAACGATCCTGTCCATCCGCCGCTCGGGCATGACATCCCCCATCCTCCCCCAGAATCATTCCTTCCTGCGTCAGATATTTCAGGAGCCGCGACCCCAAGGGGCTTTTGACCGAGGAAAAATGCACGTTGATCCCCACGATGATATCGACCTGTTCACAGAATCGGTCCAGTTGTTGGGCACGTTCAACCGCTTGCGCCATTTCTCCCGGCTCGATGGTTGCCCCCAGATGGCTGGCGAGGGCACGCATTTCGTCCGCAAAAAGCGTGAGTCTCGCCTCGCTGATTCGCCCTGCCCGGCTGACCAGCGGCAACAACGCATGGCATTGCTCAAAACTCATGGCCCCCTGAGTCGTCACATCCACCCATTGTCCCTGATGCTGCCCGATCCAACGCAATCCCTGGGTCATCAAGCGGGATTGATGAATGGCCTGGCGCACGTCATTTCCGGTAAAGTTCCCCCGCAAAACCACGTCGTATTCAAAACGAAGGTCGGGAGCCTGTGCAGGAATCACGGAACCCTGGTCCGACGAAGCAGGGTTCCCGCCCAATTTTGGTTCCTCGCGAACAGTGACTTCGGATACCCCGTCCAGCAAGGGATCATGGACCGAGGTCGGAATCAGGTCCCGGGCCAGCCGCTGCTGGCGCTGCTCCTGCCAGCGCCCCCACAATACCACCCCAACCACCAAGGCCAAAGCCGATACCCCAGCCACTATTCGCAATTCACTCATCATGCCTTCCTCAAAGGATCACTTGTTCCGTCAAACGCAGGGCTTCTTCCACATCCACTGCCACCATACGCGATACCCCGGATTCTGCCATAGTAATGCCAATCAACTGTTGTGCCATTTCCATTGCCACCTTGTTGTGGGTAATAAAGAGAAACTGGGTGTGCTCGGACATTCTCAGCACCATGCGCGCAAACCGCTCGGTATTCGTGTCATCCAGCGGCGCATCCACCTCGTCCAGCAGGCAGAAGGGCGCCGGATTGAGTTGAAACAGCGCAAAGATCAGCGCCATGGCCGTCAATGCCTTTTCTCCGCCGGACAGAAGGTACAGGCTGGAATTTTTTTTGCCTGGGGGCTGGGCCATGAGTTGCACGCCAGCTTCCAGGAGATCCTCTCCCAACCACTGGAGAGAAGCCCGACCCCCTTCAAAAAGTTCCTGAAACAAAATAGAAAACTTCTCGTCCACCTGATGTACCGTTGCGCCGAGCTGGGTTCGTATTTCCCGGTCTATGGCATTCAACGCCTGCTCCAGGGTCCGTACGGCTTCTTCCAGATCGGCCAACTGGTCCGCCAGCCATGCGTGGCGCTGTCGCAGTGCCTCCAGTTCTTCCAGAGCAGCCAGATTGACCGCCCCCAGAGCATCCATCGCCGCCGCCAGCTGGTTCATGATCTGGTCCTGCCCTTCGGCGTGCCCGGTCGATGTCCACCAATGATCGAGACTTTCCAGCACCAGAGGATCCTCTTCCGCCAGGGAGTCCCGGGCTTGCTCCCCACGCAGGCGCGCCTCCTGGGTTTTGAGACGGAGATTTTCCAGGGCCTGGCGCACGGGTTCCTGGGCTTGCACCCCTTGCAGAAGCCGCGCCTCCTGCTGATGCAATCGTTCCTCCAGAAGATCCATTTCACCCTGCTGCTGTTCCAGTTGGGCCGCACAGATCCGTTGCCCCTGCAGCGCCTGTTCCAGATTCGCTGCCGCAGTCGCCTCGTCCAGCCCCTGTAATTGTGTTTGCAGATTTTCCAGATCGGCACGGTGACACGCCATGCGTTGCTGTCGTTCGTTCTGCGCCACGCGGAGGTGACTCAATTTTTCTGCAGCGCTGCGCTGGACAAAACGGGCCTCCTGGCACGCTGATTCCAGAATTTGCCATTCCTTCTGGCCCTGCTCCCATGACTCTTCCTCTCGGAGGCATTGGACGCGTGCCGCCTCCGTCACGGCGCAGGCATTCTCCCGTGCCACACCGAGCAACTCGAGGTGGGCCATGCTCTCCGACCTGCCCTGGATTTCCAACGCTTCCGCCGAGGCCAGTGCCTCAGCCTCCTTTTCCAGGCGCAGCCATTCCTGTCGAATCCGTTCCTGCTCGGCGCGCATCCGTGTCAAAGCCAGGGCATCCTGATGCTGTTGCCTGCGCAATTGCTGAAGGTGTCTTTCCTGTTCCAGAGCATGGGCAGCCACCTCCTCCCGCCCCGCCTCCTGAACCGCCAGGTGCCGGCGAGCCTCTTCCTCCGCTTTTCGAGCTGCGGGCAATTCTGCCGATAGCCGCCTGATTTCGCGCGCACGGGCCAAAGTCCCGGAGTGCCCTTCCTCCATCCCCCACAAGGTGAGGGAACGGGCGTCCCGCTGGTGCCCCTCCGACGTCACCAGACGCAGGTCTGGCCCCCATTCCCCAGCCCAGGCAAGCATACGTTCCAGATCCGTGCAGGCATACCAGCCGTGCAACCAGTGCTTCACGACCTCGAGAACGGCCGGATCCTCGCTGTGCACCTGATGGGACAACGGGATCAAATCCGGTACGTTCCTTTCCACAAATCCCGCGGAAGGAATCTCGTAATAGAAGGTGCAGGCTTGCCGCGGCTGAGCCGCCATTTCAGCCCAGGTCGGCAGATGAGCGCAGTACAGCGCCTGCAGGCGCGCGCCCAGCAGGAACTCCACCACCTTCTCCCAGCGCGGTTCCACCTGACAACGTTGCCAGAAGCGCTCGACTCCCGTGTCCTCCGGAACGAAAACGCCCCGCTCGCTCTCCTCACTCTGGTTCTGCAAACCCAGCAAGGTGTTTTCCATCACCCGGCGCCGGGCCGTACATTCGGCCAGGAATTCCCGCCGGTTCTCCACCTGCGCACGACACCAGACCAGACGGAGGCGCGCCGACCCTTCGGAGGCCTCCAGAATACTCAGGGAGACGGCGTGAGCGCGGGCACGGGCTTCTGCTTCGACGACCACCTCGGCATCGGGCAGACACAGGCCCGACCGTTCTTCCGCCAGTCGCCGACGACGCGCCCGCAACTGTTCCAGGGCACGGTCCCTGGATTCCTGTTCCGCATGCTGCCGGTTCCACTGGCGTTCCATCTCGTGTTCGGCCTGTCGCGCCTGTTCCAGCCTCTGGCGCGACCCCGTCAAAGCCCGGCGGGCCTGCTCGTACGCGTCCTGCCCTGCCCGACTTTGTTCCTCTCGAACCCGGGCCTCCTGGTGCAAGGCTTCCTGTTGTTCTTCCATCTCTTTCAATGTACGCCGATCTTTTTCCCATTGTTGGTGCTCGGTCTCCCACTGTGCGCGCAGGCGCTGACTGTCCCGTTCCATCCGTTGGCGCTCCTGGCTCTGGCCGCGCACCGCCGACTCGGCCTCGAGCAGCGCATGATTGGCCTGATAGAGGGCACCTTGGGCCTGGCGCACCATTTCCTGCTGGGCACGCCAGTGAAGGCGCGTCGCTTCGACCAGGGATTCGTGCCCTTCCTGGGTCAGACGCATCTGTCCCAGTTCCCCGGTCAATTGGGCGCATTCCCGTTCCCCACGATCCTGCTCCGTCTGTGCCGTTTTCCATCGACCATAGTACCAACGCGCTTCAGCCTCCCGGTGCCGGGCACGCAACCTTTTCCAGTGCTCGGCCCGCTCGGCCTGTTTCTGCACCTTTTCGATCTGGCGGTTCAACTCCTGCAACATGTCCCGAACCCGTTCCAGATTGGGACGGGCCTCGGTCAGGCGCTGCAGGGTTTCGCGACGGCGCTCACGGTAACGGGAAATGCCGGCCACTTCTTCCAGAAAAACCCGAATCTCCTCGGGTCGAGCCTCGATGATGCGCGTGATCATGCCCTGCTCGATGATGGCATAGGCTCGAGGCCCCAGCCCCGTCCCCAGAAAAACGTCCTGGACATCACGCCGACGCACCGCAGTCTCATTGATCGTGTAACGGGACACCCCGTTGCGGGTCATCACCCGTTTGACGGAAATCTCCGCATAAGAAGACCAGAGACCCGGAGCCCGCCCCGAAGAATTGTCAAAAACCAGTTCGACACTGGCTCGCCCCTGGGGTTTGCGTTGGGCGCTTCCCCCAAAAATGACATCCTGCAGGGATTCCCCGCGCAACTGTCGGGCCTGGGATTCCCCCAGCACCCAGCGCACCGCATCGATCACGTTGGACTTGCCACACCCATTGGGTCCCACGATGCCCACCCGTTGCCCGGGGATCGGGATATGAACCGCATCGGCAAAGGATTTGAAACCCGCCAGTTTAATGTGTTTGAGATGCACTAATGCGCTGCTGTCCACAAAGAAGTTAGAATAAGGGGATTCTACTCCATCCGACAGGATCTCCCCAATGCCCGCACAACCCAGTCGCACCCTGGAAACCTTCCCGAATCCAAACCCGGAACGGGATTACCTGGTTCATATGGAGTTGCCCGAATTTACCTGTCTCTGTCCCAAGACAGGGCAACCCGATTTTGCCTGGTTGAGTCTCGACTATGTCCCGGACCAGACCAACGTCGAATTGAAAAGCCTCAAACTGTATCTGTGGTCGTTCCGGAATGAAGGGGCTTTTCATGAAGCCGTGACGCAACGCATTCTCGATGACCTGGTTGCCGCGACACAACCCCGTTTCCTGCGTCTCTTGAGTCGCTGGAACGTGCGGGGGGGGATCTTTACCCATGTACTGAGCGAACACCGCCAGGAAGGATGGCAACCTCGTTGCACCTTGCCGCCGGTTCACTTTGCCGGAGCGACACCATGGGCGCCCCCTCTGGCATGAATCCCCGTCTCGACGCCCTTCAGCCCTATCCTTTTGAACGCTGGCGAAGCCTGATCGGAACCCAGTCTCCCTGTCCCGACCATGCCCCCATTGCGCTGTCCATCGGAGAACCCCGTCATCCCACCCCAAGTTTCATTCAGGAGGCGCTTTGTGCGCACCTGGACGAGTTGGCCCACTACCCACAAACCCTGGGTTCCCGGGGATTGCGTGAAGTTCTGGCAAACTGGCTGGAACATCGTTTTCACCTTCCCCCCCTGGATCCGGACACGGAAGTACTGCCCACGTTGGGCAGTCGTGAAGCCCTGTTTTCGATAACCCAGACCCTGCTCGACCCGGGAGCCGGAGAAAGGGTGGTCTGTCCCAACCCTTTTTACCAGATCTACGAAGGGGCAACGCTACTGGCCGGAGGACTCCCCTACTTCGTCAATGCCGACCCCGCTCAGGCACACCACATCGATTACAGCCAGGTTCCTGAAGCCGTCTGGGCCCATACCCGTCTGGTCTTCATCTGCTCTCCCGGCAACCCGACCGGACGAGTCCTGAGCCTGGAAGAATGGGCCCGGTTATTCGCCCTCTCCGACCGGCACGGATTCACTCTGGTGAGTGACGAATGCTATTCGGAAATCTACCCCCTGGACAGCGCGCCTCCGCTGGGCGGACTGGAAGCCGCTCAGCGCCTCGGTCGTTCGGGTTATCCGCGCCTTCTCGTCATGGGTAGCCTGTCCAAGCGTTCCAATGTTCCGGGCTTGCGCTCGGCCTTCGTGGCAGGTGATCGGGAATTGCTCAGACGTTTCGTGCTCTACCGCACCTATCATGGCAGCGCCATGAACCCGGCGGTCCAGGCAGCCAGCGCGGCAGCCTGGCGGGATGAGATGCATGTTCAGGAAAACCGTCGGCTCTACCAGGCAAAGATGACCCTGTTCTACGACCGTGTTCACCCACACCTTCCCCTGGTACGGCCACAGGCCGGTTTCTACTACTGGGTTCAGGTCCCCGGTGCCGACACGGACTTTGCGCGCGCCCTCTATCTGAAACGTAACGTTGCAGTCCTGCCGGGCAGTTATCTGGCACGAACCGTCCACGGCTTCAACCCCGGAACCGGACAGGTGCGTATTGCCTTGGTGGGCTCCCTTGAAGAAACCGGGGAAGCGATCGAACGGCTGCTCGACTTTCTTGCCCATTACCCCTCCTGAGGAGAATTTATCCCATGTGGTCTGATGCACAAACCTTGATTGAACACGCCTTTGAACAACGGGAGCACTGGAGTCCCAGCGCCCCCCCCGGCGGGCTGCACGAAGCCATTGAACGGGTCATCACGGCCCTGGATCAGGGAATTCTGAGAGTCGCCGAAAAAAAGGAGGGCAACTGGATCACCCACCAGTGGATCAAAAAAGCCGTGCTGCTGTCTTTCCGTCTCCAGGCCAACCACCGCATGGATGGAGGATTCACCCAATACTGGGACAAAGTGGACAGCAAGTTTGCGCACTACGATGATGCGGCCTTCTCTCAGGGCGGCTTTCGGGTAGCCCCGCCCGCCCTGGCCCGGCGCGGCAGTTTCATCGCGCGCAACGTGGTGCTCATGCCTTCCTACGTCAATATCGGTGCCTATGTGGATGAATCCGCCATGGTCGATACCTGGGCGACCGTGGGTTCGTGCGCCCAGATCGGCAAACATGTTCACCTGTCTGGAGGGGTCGGCATCGGCGGCGTTCTGGAACCGGTCCAGGCCAATCCCACCATCATCGAAGACCATTGCTTCATCGGCGCCCGCTCGGAAATCGTGGAAGGAGTCATCGTGGGGGAAGGCTCGGTCATTTCCATGGGTGTCTATATCGGACAGAGCACAAAAATCTATGATCGCGAAACGGGCACCGTCACTTACGGACAAGTTCCGGCCGGTTCCGTGGTCGTGTCTGGCAACCTGCCCTCGGCCGATGGTCGTTACAGTTTGTACTGTGCGGTCATCGTCAAGAAAGTGGACGCCAGGACCCGTTCCAAAACCAGCATCAATGAACTGTTGCGGGGCGCCTGAATGACCGACCCCACCCTGGAACTGACGGCGGAACTGATCCGCCGCCCTTCGGTGACCCCCGAGGATGGCGGATGCCAGGAACTCATTGCCTTGCGTCTGGCCCCGCTGGGTTTCAAGGCCACCTCCCTGGACCGGGGCGATGTCCGCAATCTCTGGTTACGACGGGGAACCGGGGCTCCTCTGGTCGTTCTGGCAGGACATACGGACGTGGTCCCCACGGGCCCCGAATCCAGTTGGCATTCTCTCCCTTTCCTGCCCACGATACGGGACGGATTTCTGTACGGACGCGGTGCAGCCGACATGAAAGCCTCGCTGGCGGCCTTTGTGACCGCCATCGAAAACGTTTTGAGCACTCACCCGGACCTGCCGGGTTCCATCGCCCTGCTCCTCACCTCGGATGAGGAAGGACCGGCACTGGATGGCACCGTACGAGTCGTGGAGTGGCTCAGGGAAACGGGGCAGATTCCCGACTATTGTCTGGTGGGGGAACCCACTTCCGTGGATCGACTGGGCGATACGGTCAAGAACGGACGCCGCGGATCCCTGTCCGGCATACTGACCGTGCGGGGCACACAGGGCCACGTGGCTTATCCCCACCTGGCACGCAATCCCATCCACCTGGCCGCCCCCGCTCTGGCCGACCTGGCCGGCACGGTATGGGATCAGGCCAATGAAGATTTTCCTGCCACGACGTTTCAGATCTCCAATCTGCAGAGTGGAACCGGTGCGGGAAATGTCATTCCCGGCGAATTGACGGCCTGGTTCAATTTCCGTTTTTCGACCGCCAGTTCGGCAAGCTCCCTGCAGGAGCGAACGCAGCAGATCCTGCAGCGGCACGGACTGGAATTCGACCTGCAATGGTCCCTGGGCGCCCAGCCCTTCCTGACACCGCAAGGCACGCTGGTGGCGGCAGTCCAGGAAGCGGTACGGCACGTCACGGGGTTATGCCCCACGCTGTCCACCAGTGGCGGAACCTCGGATGGTCGTTTCCTGGTGACTCTGGGTTCCCAGGTGGTCGAATTGGGGCCCTGCAACGGCACCATCCACCAGCGCAACGAATGCATCGCCAGCACCGATCCGGCCCGCCTGTCCGCCATCTACCAACGTTTGCTCCTGAACCTGCTGACCCCATGAACGCCTTCCCCGATTCCCAGGAAATCCTCCCTCTGAACACCGTGCGCGATCTGTGGCGTTGGGGGGTCACGACCCTGCAGCGCAGTGGGGTGTTTTTTGGGCATGGTTATCCCACGCCTCTGGAAGAGGCAAGGCACCTGCTCCTGTTCAGCCTTTCCCTTCCCAGGGATCAGGACCCCGCCCCTTGGCTCGATGCGCACATCCTGCCCCACGAACGGGAAGAATTTCTGGCCCTTCTCAAACGCCGCGTCGAGGAACGCATCCCCGTGCCCTATCTGACCCGCGAAGCCTGGCTCGGCCCACACCGCTTTTATTGCGATGAACGGGTCCTGATCCCTCGTTCATTCATCGCGGAAGCGCTGGAAGAGGCGCTGGTTTTCCTGATCGAGGACTTTCATGCCCTGCAACGGGTGGCAGATGTCTGTACGGGGGGGGGATCTCTGGCCATCCTGCTGGCGCTCCACTGCCCCGAGGCCCGTGTGGACGCCACCGATATTTCTCCGGATGCCCTGGCGGTGGCCCGTCTCAACTGCGCCGAATACGGGCTTTCAAAACAGATCCACCTGTTTGAAGGAGACCTGCTCGAACCGCTGGAGGAAGGAATTTACGATTTGATCGTTTCCAACCCGCCCTACGTCGACCGGGCCGCCATGGAAAACCTCCCCGCCGAGTACCGCCGGGAGCCCGTCACCGCCCTGGCCAGCGGAATCGACGGGCTGGATCATGTGCGGCGAATCCTTGCGACAGCCCATCGCCATCTCGGTCCGGAAGGCTGGCTGGTGGTGGAAGTGGGCCATCAGGCCGATGAACTGGAAGCCGCCTTTCCGCATCTGCCTTTCATCTGGCTCGAACTTTCCGCGGGGAACCGGTTTGTCTTTGCGCTCCCGTACGCGGCCCTGGAGTCCCTGGGGTCTTAGAACGCACAGGGGTTCGTCGTCCCGGCACCGTCGTCTTTTCCGGACTGGGCGGGGTCATCCCCGCCCAGTCCAGAACCTGTTGCACGGCGCGCGCATCCAGTTCCTCGAAATGACCCCGCTTGAGCCGGGGAGGCAAACCGATGAGCCCGAAGCGAACGCGTATCAGACGCCCCACCATGCACCCCAATGCAGCAAACATACGCCGTACTTCACGGTTTCTTCCTTCCTTCAGCACCACTTGATACCAGTGATTGGTCCCTTCCCCCCCCTGATCCCGAATCGCCTCAAAACGGGCCGGACCATCCTCCAGCAAGATTTCATGACAGGATTGCCGCATTTGCAGGTCGTTCAATTCGCCCACGACACGCACGGCATATTCCCGTTCAATTTCAAAACTGGGGTGGGTCAGACGATGCGCCAACGCACCGCTGGTAGTGAAAATCAGAAGTCCGCTGGTATTGTAGTCCAGTCGTCCCACACTGACCCATTTCTCCCCCTTGAGTTTGGGCAGGGTGGCAAACACCGTGGTTCTCCCATCGGGGTCGTCACGACTGACGATTTCCCCTTCAGGCTTGTGGTACAGCAGGATTCGGACCTGCGCTTCGACGAACTTGAGACGCACCGGTCGTCCTCGTACGGTAACCCGATCCCCAGGGCTCACCTGGGCTCCCACCTGGGCCACGCCCCCATTCACCCGAACCTCTCCGGCTTCGATCAAGGCTTCCATTTCCCGCCGCGAACCGACTCCGGACTGGGCCAATACCTTATGTAAGCGCTGGGCTTCCATCTTCATTTCCCTCTGTGAGTCCATCCAGTGCAGGCAGATCGCGCAAGGTGCGCAGTCCGAGGTGATCCAGAAAATTTCGGGTGGTGCCAAACAGCGTAGGGCGTCCCGGTGTTTCACGCTGGCCCACGGCTTCGATCCATCCGCGTTCTTCCAGTGTTTTGAGGATCGAAGAGGAAACCGTCACGCCACGGATCTCCTCGATGTCGCCCCGCGTCACGGGCTGGCGCCAGGCAATGATGGCCAGGGTTTCCATGACCGCCCGGGAATAGCGGGGTCCCGGTTCACGCCCGAGACGTTCCAGCCATGACTGCATCCAGGGGGCACTCTGAAAGCGCCAACCGCTGGCCACCTGGACCAGGCACAGCCCACGCGCGCTCCACTGCGTCTGAAGTTCTCTCAATGCCTGGTGGATCCTGGGCACGGGAAGTTCAGGTTCGAACAGTTGACGCAACTGGCTAATGCTCAGGGGTTGGGAACTGCATAACAGCGCCGCCTCGAGCACCAGCAGGCATCGGCCGTCTGCATCCCCCTCGTCGTTCATGCCGGCGTCCGCCCCACAGCCTCTTCGGTTTGGCCCACCCCGCGCAAATGCAGGGGGCCCAGCGCCTCGATTTGAGTCACTTCGACCAGGGATTCGCGCACCAGTTCGAGTACGGCAACGAAATGGATCACCAGATGGGAACGGCCATGCCCCTTCAGGCACAGGTCCTGAAAAGTGAGATGCGTGCACTGCTTCAATGCGTTCAGGATCCGTGTCATGGTCTCCCGCACGGAAAGCACTTCCCGGGTGATCCGGTGGTGACGCGAACGCTTCAAACGCCACCCTATCTGTTGCCACGCACGGCGCAGATCGGCCAGCCCGACCCCCGGCTCCGGGAGAGTCGCAAGCCCGTCGTGAACTGCCCGAGCCACCAGAAAATCCCGCTCCTGCTGGGGGTGTTCCTGAAGTCGGAGCGCTGCCGCTTTCATTTTTTCATAGGCCAGCAGACGTTGGGCCAGAATCCAGCGAGGGTCTTCCTCCGCTTCCTGGTCCCCCACGGTTTCCGGGGCTGGAAGCAGGAATCGAACCTTCTGTTCGATCAGCCATGCCGCCATGACCAGATAATCCGCCGCCAGGTGGAGTTGGTGACGCTCCATGGCCCGGACGTAGGCCATGTACTGTTCCGTCAGGGCGGCCAGCGGAATATCCAGGATATCGATTTGATGCTTGCGAATCAGGTAAAGCAGCAAATCCAGAGGCCCCTCGAACTGATCGAGAAAAACTTCCAGGGCTTCGGGGGGGATATAAAGGTCTTTCGGCCAGGCCGAGAAGGATGCTCCATTGACTCTGGCCTCCGGATACTCGAAGGCCACCCCTTCCTGGATCATGAATACACCAGGCCCATGGCTTCACGAACATCGCGCAGGGTATCACAGGCCAGGCGACGGGCTCGCTCGCATCCGTCCGCAATGATATTGCGCACCAGGGTGGGATCTTCCTGATACAACTGGGCCCGCTCACGCAAGGGACGCAATTCGAGAATGACCTGCTCGATGACCGGTTGCTTGCACTGAACGCACCCAATCCCGGCCGTCCGACACCCCTCCTCCACCCAGGACAGGGTTTTTTCATCGCTGTAAAGTTTGTGAAAGGCATAGACGGGACAACGGGTGGGTTCACCGGGATCGGTGCGTAATTTTCTTGCTTCGTCGGTTTTCATGGTGCTGATCTTGTGGGTCAAATCCTCTTCCGACGAACGCAGGGGCAGGGTATTTCCGTAGGATTTGGCCATTTTCTGCCCATCCAGCCCGGGCAGGCGCGAAGCCTCGGTCAGGAGCGCCTGAGGCTCGGCCAGAATGGGTTTGGCATTCCCTTCCAGATAGCCAAAGAGGCGTTCACGGTCTCCCAGGGAGAGATTTTGAGCCTCGGCAAGCAAGTCACGCGCTGCCAGCAACGCCTCTGCATCACCCCGTTCCGTGTAACGGGTGCGCAATTCCAGGTACAGGCGTGACTTCTTGTTGCCCATCTTGCGTGCCGCTGCCAGAGCGTTGGCTTCGAAATCCTTCTCGCGCCCATAAAAATGGTTGAAACGACGCGCCACTTCCCGTGCAAACTCGATGTGGGGAACCTGGTCTTCGCCCACCGGCACCCGATTGGCACGGTACAACAAAATGTCCGCCGCCTGCAGGAGCGGGTAGCCCAGAAAACCGTAAGACGACAGGTCACGATCGGTCAGTTTCTGCTGCTGCTCCTTGTAGGTAGGCACCCGTTCCAACCACCCCACCGGCGTAACCATGGACAGGAGCAGGTGTAACTCCGCATGCTCCGGAACTCTGGATTGAATGAACAGGGTGGCCTGGTTGGGGTCAACCCCGGCCGCCAGCCAGTCCACCACCATCTCCCAGACATGGTTCTCCAACCCCAGGGTAGAGTCGTAATGCGTGGTCAATGCATGCCAGTCGGCCACCATGAACAGGCATTCGAATTCATGCTGAATCTTGATCCAGTTTTTCAAGACCCCGTGATAATGACCCAGGTGAAGCGCCCCGGTAGGGCGCATGCCCGACAACACACGATCAGGATACATACATCAAACTCCCTGGAGTTCAGGATGAAAATAGTTGCGCAAGGACGAATCTTCCCAGACCGGATGACAGTGCCCGGGCAAGGGGGGTAACCGCCCCGGCTCGAAACGGCTTTCACCGGGACCGTGGTAATCCGATCCTCGAGAGGCAAGTAATTGGCGCTTGTTGGCCTGATGCGCAAATTCATCGATTTGCTCGCGGGTATGATTGGCAGTCACCACTTCCAACCCCCGTCCTCCGGCCTCGACAAAGTCATCGAGCAGCCGGGCCAATTCCTTTCCGGACAAGGGATAACGACCGGGATGCGCCAGGATCGCCACGCCCTGAGCCGCCTGAATCCACGATATCGCATCCCCCAATTCGGCCCAGACATGGCTGACATAACCCGGCTTTCCCTTGACCAGAAAGCGTTTGAATACCGTAGCCACATCCCGCGCCACTTTTTGCTCCACCAGATAACGCGCAAAATGGGGACGGGCCAGAATTTCCGGGTTATACGCATGGCGCCGTGCGCCCTCCAGCGCCCCTGAAATGCCCGCGCGCGCCAACTCATGGGCAATGCGTTCCGCCCGATCCTGACGACCCTGGCGAAGCGTGGCCAAACCGGCCTGCAGGACAGGGGTCGTACGTACCACCCCCAGTCCCACCACATGGATGGTATGACGATTCCAGGTCACGGATACCTCCACGCCCGGGATGAAGTCCAGACCCAACTGAGTGGCCACGGACTGGGCCTCGTCCAACCCGGCCAGATTGTCATGGTCGGTCAGGGCGAGCCCTGTCACCCCATTGGCCACGGCCAATTCCACCAGAGCGCGCGGCGTCAGGAGTCCGTCAGAAACCCGGGAATGGTTATGCAAGTCTATGTTTTTCATTAAAACAAGTGAACCTTTAGGAGGACCATCATATCAAACTCCTCGATCACGCGCGAATCGACCGCATCCCGCGCTTTGATCGAATCAGATAACAAACTGTTTTTATGGTACATTACTTCCATTCCCGACTCATACGACCTGCCCATGAAATTCCTGTTTGATATTTTTCCGGTGGTTCTGTTCTTCATCGCCTATCAGTGGGGGGGGATTTACTGGGCGACCGGCGTGGCCATTGCAGCCAGCATCCTCCAGATCGGGAGCCTGATCCTGCGCCGCAAACCCATCGATCTCACCGCCTGGATCGGTTTCTCGGTCATCACGGTCTTTGGCGGACTGACCCTCTGGACACACCTGCACCCGATTCCCGGACTCGAAGCCACCGTATTCATTCGCTGGAAACCCACGGTCCTCTACTGGATCTTTGCCGCCATTCTGGCCCTGGGCCCCCTGTTACTCAAACGCAATCCCCTCAAGGCGGTCCTGTCCCACCAGATGCACCTGCCGGAACCGATCTGGACTCGCCTGAACCTGGCCTGGAGTTTCTTTTTCATGGGACTGGGACTGCTCAACCTTTACGTGGCGTTCTCCTATCCTGAGGCCGTCTGGGTCAAATTCAAGGTCTTTGGACTGATGGCCTTGATGGTGGTCTTTGTGGTCGCCCAGGGAATTTACCTCTCCCGATTTCTCGAGGACCGTTCATGACCTCCACGGCGGAACGAATCCGCGCCTGCCTGGCCCCACTTTCCCCGCTGATCCTGGAAATTCAGGATGACAGTGCCCAGCACCACGGGCATCCCGGCGCACGGGCGGGAGGAGGGCATTATCGGGTACGGATCGTGGCAGAGGCCTTTCGTCATCGTTCCCGTCTGGAGGCTCACCGCATGGTCCACAGCGCGCTGAATTCCCTGATGAACAAAGAAATTCATGCCCTGCAACTTGACGTGCAGAGCCCCTGAGTGTAATCATCCCCCTTGCCCCCCTCCTAAAAGGAATGTCATTGATGAAACTGAAGCAAACCCTCCTGTCCCTGACACTGGTTGGTGGATCTTTGGCCTTGACCCTCGCCTACGCCGAGCAAAGTCAGCCGACCTCCTCCAATTCATCCGCGGTTTCCAGCGCTCCGCTCGTGGTCAACGGTAGCACCATTCCCAGCGCGCGCATCAAACTCGTCACCGATATGCAAATTGCCCAGGGACATGCCGCAGGCCCCGAACTGGACCACGCCGTACGCGACAACCTGGTGGCGCTGGAATTGATCAACGACCAGGCCCGCAAGGAAGGCATCAACAAGGACCCCAATCTGCAAGCCCAGATCGACCTGATGCGTCAACAACTCACGGTCCGAGCCTTCCAGGCTCGCTGGATCAAGGACCACCCCGTGAGCGATCAGACCATTCACGCCGACTATGACCGCATGAAAGCCGAGTTGGGAGATCACGAATATCTGACCGAGCATATCCTGGTTGCCAAGGAAGGAGATGCCCAGAAGATCATCGATCAACTCAAGAAAGGCGCCAGTTTCGAGAAATTGGCCAAGGAAAACAGCATCGATCCCGGCTCCAAGGGCAATGGCGGAAAGTTGGACTGGGCGGCTCCTGCCACCTACGACAAGAACTTTGCCGATGCCATGGTCAAACTGAAGAAAGGCGAAACTTCCTCCACACCGGTAAAATCGCCCTTTGGTTACCATGTCATCCGCGTACTCGACATTCGCCCCCTGAAGGCTCCTCCCTTCGACGAAATGAAGGGTCGCCTGGCTCAGGCACGGGAGCAACAGGCTTTCGGCGAGTATATCCAGCAATTGCGCAGCAAAGCCAAGGTAGAAGGCGAGTAACCCGCGCCCGACCAGCCGGTCGGGCGGTACTCTGAAAATGCGGGCTTTTCCGGAAAAGCACCTTAGCCCAGAAAAGCCCGTGCATTCCGAAACATGCGCATCCACGGGCCATCCTCACCCCACTCCGGGGCCTGCCAGGATCCCTGTACGGCGCGGACCAACCGTTCCGGATGCGGCATGCAGATGGTGAACCGGCCATCGGGCGTCGTCAGTCCGGCAATTCCCTCTGGAGAACCGTTGGGATTGGCGGGATAGGTTCTGGCGAGTTGGCCGTCCCCCTCCACATAACGCAATGTCACCCAGGGTCGCGCAGCGCCCCTTTGCGCTTCATCCTGAAATTCCGCCCGTCCCTCGCCGTGAGCCACCGGCACGGGGATTCGGCTTCCTGCCATGCCCTTCAAAAAGAGTGAGGGCGTATCCAGCACTTCCACCATGACCAACCGCGCCTCAAACTGCTCCGAACGATTGCGCTCGAATCGGGGCCAATGGGAGGCTCCGGGGATCAGGGGCGAGAGGACGCTCATCATCTGGCACCCATTGCATACGCCCAGCGCGAACGTGTCACTGCGCTGAAAAAAGGTCTCGAAACGGACCCGCATGGCTTCATCGAACAGGATGGATTTTGCCCAGCCTCCGCCGGCCCCCAACACATCACCAAAAGAAAACCCCCCACAGGCGGCAAAACCTGCGAAGGACTGCAGGTCCTGACGACCGGAACGCAGGTCATTCATGGGCACATCCACCGCCTCGAATCCCGCGCGGTCAAAGGCCATGGCCATTTCCACCTGCCCGTTGACTCCCTGCTCGCGCAGAATCGCAACACGCGGCCGGGCCCCCTTGATGAGGTAAGGAAGGGTAACATCCTGATCCGTCTCGTACGTGAGTGCGCAGGACAGTCCGACCTCCTGACCAATCCGCGCATGCGCTTCCGCCGCACACTCCGGATGATCACGCAACTGCTGGATGCGAAAGGAGGTTTCCGCCCATCGACGATGCAGGTCCGAGACCGCTTCATCCAGCCAGACCTGGTGTTTCCACTCGATTCGAAAGCGCCCTCCCTCGTCAGGAACGCCCAGGAGATGCGTGGCTTCGCCCAATCCATGGCGCGCCAGCGTCTCCCTGAACAGCGTCCGGTGCACCTGACGCACTTGAACCACCGCGCCCAGTTCCTCGTTGAAGCAGAACGCCCAGCCTTGTTCAGATGGAACACTGGCCCCGAGGTCGAGGGTCATCCCTCGCCTGGACGCAAACAACATTTCAAGAAGCGTGACGACCAGCCCCCCATCAGATCGGTCATGGTAGGACAAAATGACGTCAGCCTGGCGAAGTTCCCGCAACGCCTCAAAAAAGCCTTTCAGCACTGCGGGATCCTCCAGGTCAGGCGCCTGGTGGCCCACCTGCCCATACACCTGGGCCAGCGCACTTCCTCCCAGGCGTTGACGCCCCAGGTCGATCAACCATAATTCCGTAGGCTCCACGCCCGAACTCAGTTCCGGGGTCCAGGTATTCCGGATATCCGCACAGCAGGCAAAGGCAGTCACCACCAGGGACAGCGGAGAAGTCACCTGCTGCATCGTCCCTTGATCGTCCTGCCAATGCGTACGCATGGACAGTGAATCCTTACCCACCGGAATACTGACCCCAAGGGCGATACACAAGTCGCGGGTGGCCTGTACCGTATCGAAAAGCTGGGCATCCTCTCCGGGCGCGCCGGCCGCCGCCATCCAGTTGGCGGAAAGCCGCACCTGTTCCAGAGAGACCTGTGCCGCAGCCAGGTTGGTCAAAGCCTCCCCCACGGCCATGCGCCCGGAGGCCGGACCAGACAGGAGCGCCAGGGGCGTACGTTCGCCCAAGGCAAAGGCCTCTCCTCGCAGGGTCACAAAATCTGCCGCCGTCACCGCCACATCGGCGACCGGCACCTGCCATGGCCCGACGCAGGGATCACGGGCGCAGAGCCCCCCCACCGTCCGATCCCCGATGGTGACGAGAAACGTCTTGTCTGCCACGGCGGGCAAATGCAGGACACGAGTCAACGCTTCCTGGAAGTTCCCGGCCACGGGCGGCAATTCGAGTTCCGTCCTGAGCCGGCTTTCGTGTACGACAGAACGTACCATGCGGGGAGGTTTGCCCAGCAGGGCTTCCAGTTCCATGCGAACCGGCACCTGACCCAGAAGGGGATCCTCTACCTGCAGAAGTTTCTCCCGGGTCCCTTTGCCCACGACCGCAAAGGGACAGGATTCCCGCGCACAAAGCTCAGAAAACACCTCCAGACGACTGGGATCGATGGCCAGAACGAACCGTTCCTGGGCCTCGTTGCTCCAGATCTCGCGGGGCGACATCCCCGGTTCCAGAGAGGGAATCCGGCGCAAATCGAAGTGAGCGCCGACGCCTCCATCGTGAGCCAATTCGGGGAAAGCATTGGACAGGCCGCCCGCCCCCACATCGTGAATGGCCAGAATGGGGTTGTTCTCTTCCATCTGCCAACAACGATCGATCACTTCCTGAGCTCGCCGCTGCATCTCCGGGTTGGCCCGTTGCACGGAATCAAAATCCAGGGTTTCCGTATTGGCGCCACTGTGCACCGAAGAAGCCGCGCCGCCGCCCAGGCCGATACGCAGACCGGGGCCGCCCAACTGTATGAACAGGCAGCCCGGTTCAAGCGGGCGTTTGAAGGCCTGTCGGTCATCGATGGCACCCAACCCCCCGGCCAGCATGATGGGTTTGTGGTACCCCCAGCGCTGTCCCTGTACCCAGGCATCAAAGGTACGAAAGAAACCGGTCAGTTGGGGACGGCCAAATTCATTATTGAAAGCGGCACTGCCCAGGGGTCCCTCGATCATGATGGAAAGAGCGGAGGCCATTCGGGCAGGTTTGCTGTCCGTGCCCGACTCCCAGGGTTGGGCGAAATTGGGCAGATGAAGATTCGAAACGACAAATCCGCTCAACCCGGCTTTGGGTCTGGCCCCCCGGCCGGTCGCTGCCTCGTCCCGAATCTCCCCGCCACTGCCCGTCGCAGCCCCCGGAAAGGGCGCAATGGCGGTGGGATGATTATGGGTTTCCACCTTGATGAGGGGGTGGGTCAGTTGGGTATGAAAATGATAAATCCCGGAATCCGGGTCCGGATAAAAACGTTCGCTCTCCCCCCCTTGCAGGATGGCTGCATTATCGGCGTAAGCCACCACGGTCCCTGCGGGGTGAGCCGCATGGGTCGCCCGGATCATCGAAAACAGTGACTCTGTCCGGGGTTCTCCGTCGATCACCCAGGAAGCATTGAAGATCTTGTGTCGGCAATGTTCGGAATTGGCTTGGGCAAACATCAGTAATTCGGCATCCGTTGGATCCCGTCCTGCGGTTTGGTAGAGTTTCAACAAATAGTCGATTTCATCTTCGGCCAGGGCCAACCCATAGTCCCGATTGGCCACTTCCAGGGCCTCTCGCCCTTGCGCCTGGAGAGGGACGGAGACCAGAGGCTGAGGCACCTGGGGTTCGAACAGGCGTTTGATTTCCATCCCGTCGATCAGGACCGATTCGACCATGGGATCATGCAATTGAGTCCGTACCCCATCCTGTTCTGCGGCCGTCAATGCACGTCTTGACCAGACCTGAAACAGAATGCCGCGCTCGATCCGGTTGACCTCGCTCAGACCACAGCGCTGGGCGATTTCCGTGGCCTTGCTCGACCAGGGGGAAATCGTGCCCAGCCGAGGGACCACCCACAGTTTCAATTCGGGCTCATGGCGTGCGCCGGAATGATCTTCGTTTTCCTTCGAACCATAAGTCAGGAGATCTTTCAGGCGCTGGTGCTTTTCTTCATTCCAGGCCCCAGCCACCTCCGCACAGTGAAAGAAGTTTGCCTCCAGATGGATCACCGGAATCTGTTGCGCCTGAAACTGCGCCAGTTTGCGGGTCACACGAAATTCGGAAAGGGCACGGGGGCCGGGGAGGGTAACCAGGGAAGAGGTCATGGGCGGGGACCATCACAGAGGACATAAACCGCCAATTATAACGGATGCCGCAACAAGACCCGCAGTTTACGCAATTTTTCCGGGGCAGCGCTCTGTCCGTCCAGAACCACGGGCTCCGCATACCGTCCTGTCTCCTCATGCCAGTACAGGATGATCAGAAAGGGACTCACCCGGCAGCCCACGCGCACCCGTCCGAGTTGACGCTCCCCGGAACGACGGTGCACCAACAGATCGCCTCGACTGGACAAATCCAGGCGAGCCACTGCGCGCTGGCTCCATTTTGCCAGGGAACGGACTTCCCACCCGGCAATCAATCCTTGTACACAGCCCCCAAGACAAGCCAGAACCCCCAAACGGGCGTTACAATGGCAAAGGGTCCAGAGTCCGGCCAGATTACCCAGACTCCAGGGAACCCACAAGAAACCTGCGGGCCCGAGAATCACCCGGACCACGCCGGCGCTTTCCAGACTGTCTGCATGCCAGGAAGTCATGCTCGTTCCTCCGTGGTTCAAAGCATAACGACGCTGGAGCGTGCCAGGACCAAGAACACTCAGGATATTTTGCCATGTTTGATTTTTCTGCCGCTTGGATCTCCCTGAAGGACCGCACCCTGATCCAGGTAACGGGTCCGGATGCCCTGCCCTTTCTTCAGGGGCAATTGACCTTTGATCTGTTGACCCTGGGCCCGGACAACTTCGGCTGGGCGGCGCACTGCTCTCCCAAGGGGAAGGTCTTGTTTACCGCCCTGGTCGTCAAGACAGGAGAAACTTTTTTGCTGGATGCCCCCGCGGGCATGAGTGAACTCATGCTGTCCCGGCTGCGTCCCTTCATTCTTCGCTCCAAGATACAGATCGAGGAGGCTCGCGCCCATTTCAGCGTCATGGGCCTGATGGGGCAGGACCTGGAAGGAGTCGCCAACTCTGCGGGATTGAGCCCTTTGCCGACGGTGGGGCGTCAGGACGAGCAGGCAGGACTCCGGCGTCTGCGTCTCTCTCCCGAACGGCTCCTGATCATCGCCACGCCCCAGCGTCTGGCCGAACTGCCCATCCCTCCGTCCCTGTCCGCCCAACCCTGGGAACTGGGCAACATACGCGAAGGCATCGCCGAAGTCACTCCCCTGACCACTGACCGGTATATCCCCCAATGGCTGAATTGGGACCGGATTGGGGGAATCAGTTTTCGCAAGGGCTGCTACACCGGACAGGAAATCGTGGCACGCACCCACTACCTCGGCAAGGTCAAACGACGCGCCCGGCACATTGCTCTGGATTCGGCAGTCCCTGTGGGAACCTCGATCCTGCACCGGGGCGAAGTGACGGGAGAGATTTTTTCCTGCATCGAAAACGAGCGCGGAGAATACGAAGGCCTGGCCATCCTCGCGGGCGAGGAACCATCAGACCTCGTCACGGCGGGAGACGCACCCCAGACCCTGCGCATCCTCCCGCTGCCCTACGCTTTTTCTGACGGGTAGAGCAAGTGGGAACCCGTCTGCTCCTGGGACTGCTCTGGCTGATCCATGGCCTCCCGCTACGCGTCATTGCGGCTCTGGCCGTCCCGCTCGGGTTTATTGCGGCACACGGGCGGGCCCGGCGCACCACTGCGATCAATCTGCATGCCTGTTTCCCCGAGATGTCCTACGCCCAGCGCCAACGCCTGACCCGCGCCCATCTCACCGCACTGATCCGCAGCGTCCTCGAACTGGGCATCCTGTGGTGGTCCCCTCCCGAGCGCATCCAACGCCTCGTGCGCTTCAAAAATGCCCACTATGCGCAGAACAGCGACCGCCCGGTGATCTGCCTGAGTCCGCACATGGTGGGCCTTGAAATGCAGGGCGCCCTGATCGGAATGCATTTTCGGGGGGTAGGATTTTTTACCCCCCACAAGGACCCGCTCATCGACCAGCACTTGCGTGCAGCCCGCGACCGCCTGGGCGACGTGCTCATGCTGGAACGAAAAAAAGGGTTGCGTCCCCTGATCCGGGCCATCCGGGATGGGCGGTTGCTTTATTTCCTGCCGGACATGGATTTTGGGGAAAGGGATTCGCTATTCGTCCCGTTTTTTGGCATTCCCGCAGCCACCGTGCCTACCTTGCCCTGGCTGGTGCGCCAGTGCAATGCCCGGGTCATCCCCTGTGCCTGCCACCGTCTGCCCGATCATGAAGGCTACGAGGTGGAGTTTTTCCCCCCCTGGGACGATTTTCCCAGTGCAGATCTGACCCAGGACCTTCAGCGCATGAATCGATTCATCGAAACGATGGCCCGCCAATATCCGGAAGAATACTACTGGAGCCATAAACGATTCCGCACACGCCCCTCCCCCGCCGAACCCCACTTCTATCGCTGGCCCCAGCCGCTGGATTAGGCCGCTCCCTGACCACAGAGATGCTGGGGAATCTTCTCCTCGCCCCAATCTTCCAGTCCACGCATCACGGCAATACCCTGGGCGCCCTGCCGTATGGCCCGGTTCAACGCAAGACCGTTGAGTCCTCCGATGGCATAGACGGGCAGGGCGGATTCCTGCCGCAGGGCCGAAAACCCGGACCATCCCAGAGGATGGTCAGCCGGGTGGGTCTGGGTGGGGCAGACCGGCCCCAATACTGCAAAGTCCACCCCCAGCCCCTGAGCCTGTTCCAGTTCGCCCCTGGAATGACAGGAAGCACCCACCCAGGGCAAGGTCGGACGGTCTTTCAAGATTCCCAGAAAACGGGCGGGCAGGTGAACGCCATCGGCACCTGTCCGCTGCGCCAGTTCCGGATCTCCATTGACCAGGATCCGGAGGGGCCAGGGTTGGGTGCGCTGCCGGATTCTCTGAACGAAGTCCGCGATCCGCTCAAGGGACCAGGATTTTTCGCGCACCTGGAGCAGGCGCAGACCACGCGCACACGCCTCACCGATCACCGTCAGCATGCGTTCCTCGCCCAAGTCCCAGGCTCGGGTCACGCCATAAACCGGCGGCAGGGACAGTGCAGAGATCAGGGGAATGTTGGCGGGCAGCAGGGCCAACCCTTCAGGCAGGATACCGGCGGGATCAAACCAGCCCAGGGTCTGAAATTCGCAAGGACGCGGTTCGCCCGCCCATGCCAGAACGCGAAAGAAACTCACCGCCACCCGGGCATGAGGATAATCGAACTGCCGGGTCATCCAGGGCGAGGCACAGTCCACCCGGATCCCCAACTCTTCTGAAAGTTCCCGGTCCAGCGCCTGGCGCAAGGTTTCGCCAGCCTCCACCTTTCCCCCCGGAAACTCCCAAAACCCGGCCATGGCCTTGCCCGGCGGACGCTGCGCCAACAGATAGTCACCCCGCCCATTCAACAGAATTCCGGCCACCACCGGAAGAACCACGGATCAACTCCGATAGTCGGCGTTGATACTGACGTATTCGTGGGACAGGTCACACGTCCAGACCCGTGCCGTGGCCGTACCTCGCCCCAGCACCACCCGAACGGTGATCTCGGGGCGCGCCATGACCCGCTGCCCTTCCTCTTCATGGTAACTGGAGGCCCGTCCCCCTCCTTCAGACACCAGAACTTCATCCAGGTACAAGCGGATTCCCTCGACGTCCAGATCCATGATCCCGGCATAGCCGATGGCGGCCAGAATTCGTCCGAGGTTGGGATCGCTGGCAAAGAAAGCCGTCTTGACCAGGGGAGAATGACTGATGGCATAGGCCACCTGCAAGCATTCGGCCTCATCCCGCCCGCCTTCGACCTGCACCGTGATGAACTTGGTGGCCCCTTCCCCGTCCCGGATGATCGCGTGCGCAAGTTCCAGCGCCAGGGCACTCACGGCTTCGAACAGTTGTTCGTACGCCGCCCCCGCCTGGACGATTTCCTCATTTCCCGCCTGTCCCGTGGCCATGACAAGAAAGGAATCATTGGTCGACGTGTCTCCATCCACCGTGATGCGGTTGAAGGTCCGGTCGGCCACATCGCGTGTCAGTTGCTGCAACAAGGGCGCCGAGATGCAGGCATCCGTGGCAATGAAACCCAACAGGGTGGCCATGTTGGGACGGATCATGCCAGCCCCCTTGGAAATACCGGTCAAAGTCACCGTCCGTCCCTGCAGCATCATTTGACGGGAAGCCGATTTGGGAAAGGTATCCGTGGTCATGATCGCACGGGCAGCCTCCTCCCAGGCGTCCGCCCTCAACTGGTCGATGGCAAGGGGAATTCCCGCCAGCAGGGGCTGCATGGGCAAACGTTCGAGGATGACTCCCGTCGAGAAGGGCAGGACGGCCTGGGCACTCAGTCCCAATCGGGCAGCCACTTCCGCACAGGTTCGAGCCGCATCTTCGCGTCCTGCCTGGCCGGTCCCGGCATTGGCGCATCCTGTATTGACGATCAAGGCCCGTGGCGCCATCTGGCTCAGGTGCTCACGACAGAGTTGAACGGGTGCGGCACAAAACCGGTTACGGGTAAATACTGCCCCCACCCGGGTCCCTTCGCTCAACGTCACCAGCAGCAAATCCAGTCGACCCGTCTTGCGAATGCCTGCCGCCACGGCCCCCAAGCCCACGCCCGCTACCGGGTGCAGCACCTTGTTTTCATTGACTTCAGTACCCATTCTCCGACCTCACAATCTACCGTGGCAATGCTTGTATTTCTTGCCCGACCCACAGGGACAGGGATCATTACGCCCCACCCGCATTCTCGCTTCCGCGGGGAGCGCCCGCATCTCGGGCGGTTCCGTCATCTCTTCGGGATCGCTCAGTGCCAGCGCACCATGTTGATAGCTGACCCGCCCCGGTTCGTCCTCTTCCACCACTCGCTCGGTCGCCTCCGCCACCGCTTCCGAGGTGGTGATTTCCACGCGGCAGAGCGCCCGGGTCACTTCGCGCTTGATGGCATCGAGCATCAGACCAAATAGTTCAAAAGCCTCTCGCTTGTATTCCTGCTTGGGGTTCTTCTGGGCGTAGCCGCGCAGATGTATTCCCTGACGCAAGTGATCGAGGGCGGCCAGGTGTTCGCGCCAATGGGAATCGAGAACCTGCAACATGACTGCCCGCTCGTAACCATGCCAAAGCCCCGGCTCGATGGGCGCAATCTTGTTTTGATAGGCCGTTTCCGCCATGCTCTGAATTCTGCCCAGCACTTGCGCGTCATTCAGGGTAGGCTCCGAACTCAACCAGTCCCGGATCGGACAATCCAGAGAAAATTCCCGCAACGCCTGTTGCAACCCCTCCATATCCCAGGCTTCCTCCGGCGCATCGGGCGGCAAGGCGCGCGCCACCTCGATGGCCAGCACATCCTGGCGCATGGCCCGGATGGTCGAGGCGATGTCCTGGGCCTCCAGCAATTCCTTGCGCTGACCGTAGATGACCTTGCGCTGGTCATTGGCCACATCATCGTATTCGAGCAACTGCTTGCGCACATCAAAATTGCGGGCTTCCACCTTGCGCTGGGCGTTTTCAATGGCACGGGTCACCCATGGATGTTCGATGGCTTCTCCCTCGGGCATCTTCAGTCGATCCATGATGGCGGCTACCCGATCGGAGGCAAAGATCTTCAACAGCGGATCTTCCAGAGACAGGTAGAAACGACTGGACCCCGGATCTCCCTGCCTTCCCGAACGTCCCCGCAACTGGTTGTCGATACGCCGGGACTCATGCCGTTCGGTTCCAATGATGTGCAGCCCCCCCAAACTCACCACCTGCTCATGCCGCACTTTCCACTCGTCCATCAGCAGAGCCTGCTTTTCCTGACGTTGTTCCGGCGTCAGATCGGGATCCTGCTCGATGCTTCGCTGGGCTTCCTCGGGGTTCCCGCCCAGCACGATATCCGTGCCCCGCCCTGCCATATTGGTCGCAATGGTGATCATGCCCGGTTGCCCCGCTTGCGCCACGATTTCGGCCTCCCGTGCGTGGTGTTTGGCATTCAGCACCTGGTGGGGCAATTTTTCCTGTTGCAACATACGGGAAACCAGTTCGGATGCCTCGATGGAGGTCGTCCCCACCAAAACCGGCTGACCACGTTGATGGCAGTCCCGCACGTCCGCCACGATGGCCTGAAACTTCTCCCGTCCACTGCGAAACACCTGGTCCATCCGGTCCTGTCGTCTGAGCACGCGGTGCGGCGGAATCAGAACGGTTTCCAGACCATAGATATGCTGGAACTCGAAGGCCTCGGTATCCGCAGTCCCCGTCATTCCCGCCAACTTCTCGTAGAGTCGGAAATAATTCTGGAAGGTGATGGAAGCCAGGGTTTGGGATTCATTCTGAATATCCACCCGTTCCTTGGCTTCAATGGCCTGATGGATCCCTTCAGACCAACGACGCCCCGGCATCATCCGCCCCGTGAATTCGTCCACGATCACGATTTCCCCGTTCTGGACCACGTAGTGCTGATCGCGATGGTACAGCGCGTGCGCACGCAATCCTGCGTATACATGATGCATGAGCAAAATATGGGCAGGATCGTACAGACTGGCCCCATCCGGCAACAGTCCGGCCTCACTCAACAGATTTTCCGCCCGCTCGTGGCCCTGCTCCGAAAGGGTGACCGAGTGCGCCTTGAGATCGACCCAATAATCGCCTTCCCCTTCCTCCGTGGCCTGCGGTTGCAATTCTGGAATCAACCGATCGATCCGCAGATACAGTTCGGTATTGTCTTCGGATTGCCCGGAAATGATCAGGGGGGTACGAGCCTCATCGATCAGGATCGAGTCCACCTCGTCCACAATGGCAAAATGGAGCGAACGCTGCACCCGCTCACCCACCTGGGACACCATGTTGTCGCGCAGGTAGTCGAAACCAAATTCATTGTTGGTCCCGTAGGTGATATCGGCGGCGTAGGCCGCCACCTTGTCGTCATGACTCATCTGGGACAGGTTGACCCCAACCGATAACCCCAGAAAGCGGTGAATACGCCCCATCCATTCCGCATCGCGGCGCGCCAGGTAATCGTTCACGGTAACCACGTGGACTCCCTTCCCCGTCAATGCATTGAGGTAGGCAGGTAGGGTGGAGACCAGGGTTTTCCCCTCTCCGGTACGCATTTCCGCGATCTTTCCGTAATGCAGCGCCAACCCCCCCAGAAGTTGCACGTCGAAATGGCGCATGCCCAGAACCCGGCGCGCAGCCTCTCGCACCACCGCAAAAGCCTCGGGCAAAAGGGCATCGAGTGTTTCCCCCGCCTTCAGTCGCTGACGAAAACGTTCGGTCGCCCCCTGAAGGGTCGCATCCTCCCATCCCTGTACGTCGTTCTCCAGCGCATTGATGCGCATGACGAGCTTGCGATATTGTTTGAGCAGACGTTCGTTACGACTGCCAAAAATCTTCTTGAGGACGGAGGTCAACATGGCGCGTGGGCAGACGATAAAACCATGATTCTACCAGAGTGTGAGACCAATTCAGGGTAAACTGACGGGGTTTGAGATGACTCTTTACCATCGGGTGCGTACCTCGCCATGCCTTTTCTGCCCCTGTCCCATCTTTTGAGCCAACAAGAGGGCCTGGCGCCTCATCTGCCGAAGATCGAGCAGGTCCGGGAACTGAATGGCCGTTTTCAGCGATGCCTTCCCCAGGAATTGAGAGAATTGGCCCACATCACCCGTCTGGAAGAAGACGGAGCCGTGCTCCGTGTCGAAACTTCCCTCAATGCGGTCGCCGCGCGCCTGCGGCAACTCGGTCCCTCGCTGGGGGCCGGACTGGGGCTCGCACGCCCCCCCGTGCTGAAAGTCACCCTGCGTCCCGTCGTGACCCGTCCGCCCCAATCCAGCGCGCAGAATCTCACTGTTCGTACCCTGCAGGAATTTGAAGACCTGGCCGGAACGCTGACGCCCTCCCCCCTGCAGAACGCCATTCACTCCCTCCTCCGCCAGCGCGGCCGACCTCAAAAAGACGGCTGAATCTGCGGCAGAGGTTCTATGAAGGAAGAAGGTGCCGGCTGTCCCGGGGCCAGGGTCACCCAGGTCCAGGCCGAACGTTGCGACCATAGGGCGCGTGCTGCCAGGTTATTCAACGCGTGTCCCGATTTGAAACCGGTGAACGAGCCGATCAGCGGATGCCCCAGCAGGTAAAGATCCCCCACCGCATCCAGTATCTTATGCCTCAGAAACTCATCGGCATAACGCAGGCCATCCGCGTTGAGCACCCGAAATTCGTCCATCACGATCGCATTGTCCATGCTCCCCCCCAGCGCGAGCCCCTGGTGACGCAGATACTCCACTTCACGCGTAAACCCGAAAGTCCGGGCCCGCGCCACCTCCCGAACGTAGGAGGTGTGCGTAAAATCGACAGTCACGGAGGACCCCGTCGCGGTAATGGCCGGATGATCGAAGTGCCCTTCGTAGGTGACACGAAACCCGTCATAAGGTTCGAAACGGGCCACCTTGTCGCCCTGCACCACTTCCACCGGTTCGAGAATCCGGATGTAACGACGCGGCGCAGACTGCTCCACCAACCCGGTGGATTGCAGCAAAAAGACGAAGGGCGCCGAACTTCCATCCAGGATGGGCACTTCGGGCCCTGAAATCTCCACCCGGGCATTGTCCACGCCCAAGCCAGCCAGCGCGGACATCAGATGTTCCACGGTGCTGACCTTGGCCTCGCCCTGTTCGATCAGGGTGGAAAGGCGGGTGTCCGTCACAAAATCCGCCAGAGCAGGAACCTCGGGCCGCCCCGGCAGATCGGTCCGAATGAAACGAATCCCCTGATCCACCCCCGCCGGACAGAGGTTGATTTCCACCTTGACGCCCGTGTGGAGTCCCACGCCGCTGGTCCGGACGGAAGACTTGAGTGTACGCTGTTGTCCCATGCTCCCAGTATAAACGGTTCTTTCCGACTAATCCGCCTGCTTCCGGAGAAAGGCGGGAATATCATAGAGATCCACACCATTTTCGCGCATGGCTTCCACCACATTGTGACTGTTGCGGGCCGTGCGAATCACAGAGGCGCCATCCTGCCCCAGGATCAGCGGCGCATTGTCCGTCCCCGTCCGGACCACCGTCAACGGCTTCTGCGCCCGCCGTGCACTCCCCCCCAATCCCGTCGCCACGATGGTGACCCGCAGTTCATCGCCCATCGTTTCATCGACCACGCTGCCAAAGATCACCGTCGCATCCTCCGCCGTAAAGGAACGGATCGTGTTCATGACATCGTGGACCTCCTTCAGTTTCATGCTGGCACTGGCCGTGATATTCACCAGCACGCCGCGCGCCCCGGTCAGGTTCACATCTTCCAGCAGGGGACTGGCAATGGCCTGTTGAGCCGCCATATTTGCCCGGTCGATGCCACCCACCTTGGCGGAGCCCATCATGGCTACCCCCATTTCCGACATGACCGTGCGCACGTCGGCAAAATCCACATTGACCATACCCGGACAATTGATCACCTCCGCAATCCCGGCCACTGCCCCCTGGAGGACATCGTTGGCGGCATGATAGGCTTCCAGCATGCTCACTTCATTCCCCAGCACCTGCAGCAATTTCTCGTTGGGAATGATGATCAGCGAATCGACATACTGGGACAACTGCTCGATCCCTTCGAGCGCCGACTTCATGCGCCGCCCCTCGAACTCGAAAGGTTTGGTCACCACGGCGACCGTCAGTATCCCCATTTCCCGGGCAATTTCAGCCACGATGGGCGCTGCCCCGGTCCCGGTCCCCCCTCCCATGCCTGCCGTGATGAAGAGCATGTCTGCACCGGACACCATTTCCGCGATCCGTTCCCGGTCTGCCAGGGCCGCCTGCCGTCCCACATCAGGGTTCGCCCCGGCGCCCAATCCCTTGGTCAGGGCTTCGCCCAGTTGCACCTGATGGGTCGCACGACTGCGTCGCAATGCCTGACTGTCGGTATTCATGGCAATGAACTCGACTCCGGACACCCCCTGCTCCACCATATGGGCCACGGCATTTCCCCCGCACCCCCCCACGCCGATCACCTTGATCACCGCATCCGACATCGGACATTCCTGAATTTCAAAGTTTGCCATGATTCACCTCTCTCCACAGATTGTACCCAACTCGATCACTCAAAATGAACTTTTGAACCAGTGCTTGATTCGTTCCCAGGAATACCCCAGCGTCAGAAGGCTGGATCGCCCCCCCTGCGCTTTCTGATGTTCCTCAAAGCCAAAAGCCAACAATCCCATGACCGTGGCAAACTGGGGCTTGCGCACGACATCCGCCAGCGGTCCGCGATAAAAAGGCACCCCCAGCCGCACCGGAACATGAAAAATCTCCTCCCCCAATTCCAGCATTCCCTCCATGGCACTACTGCCCCCCGTCAGTACCACTCCGGAGGGAATCAGGTCCAACTGCCGACTGGTGCGCAGTTCAGTCAGCACCAGTGAAAACATTTCTTCCACCCGCGGTTCGATCACCTCCACCAAAGTCTGGCGCGCCATCTGGCGCATTCCCCGTTCTCCCACGCCGGGTACGGCCACCTTCTGATCGCCTTCCACCAGTTGGCGCAAGGCACACCCCTGCTGAATCTTGATTTCTTCTGCGGCCGCCAGGGGAGTGCGCAAAGCCATGGCAATGTCGCTGGTGATCTGGTCTCCGCCCAGGGGAATCACTGCGGTGTGACGAATGGCTCCCTTGACAAACACCGCGATATCCGTGGTCCCCCCACCGATGTCCACCAGGCAGACCCCCAGATCCTTTTCATCGTGAGTCACCACAGACCGGGCAGAGGCCAGGGGCTGCAGGATCAAATCACTCACCTCCAGCCCACAACGCCGGATACAGCGCATGATGTTCTGGGTGGCAGAGACCGATCCCGTGATGATGTGCACGCGCACCTCCATCCGCAATCCACTCATTCCCACCGGTTCGCGCACATCTTCCTGTCCGTCGATGATGAATTCCTGGGTCAGGACATGCAACACCTGTTCGTCGTTGGGAATATTGACCGCTCGCGCCGTTTCCAGGACCCGTTCCACATCTCCCGGGGTCACTTCCTTGTTCTGGATCGCCACCATCCCATGACTGTTCTTGCTTCTGACATGACTTCCCGCAATTCCGGTGATGACCTCCCTGATTTTGACATTGGCCATCAATTCGGCCTCTTCCAGCACGCGCTGAATGGATTGAACGGCCAATTCGATATCCACGACCACGCCACGGCGCAACCCTTTGGAAGGCACTTGTCCAAATCCAATGATTTCGTAGGCCGTTCCCTCAGGATTGATTTCAGCCACCACCGCAACAATCTTCGAGGTACCCACGTCCAGTGCCACGATCAGAGAACGGTTTTCACGATGTGTCGTCAACATTGCTCAGTCCTCTTTTGACCCGGTTCCCGGACCGCGCACCGCAAAGCCATTGGCATAACGCAAATCCACGCTGCCTCCCGCGGGAATCACGCCATTCTGATGCAATTCGGGCCAGACCTTCAAAAAGCGTTGCCAGCCTGCGCCATCGGGTTCACGCCCCAACAACCAATGCGAACCGTCATCCAGCGTCAACGTCCAGGCCCCCCGCTCGCTCAGTGCCATCCCTTCCACATACCGCCCCAGCGGTTTGAGATCGCGGTTGAATCTGTTCCAGGCCTGAAGCATTTCCGGACCCGCCTCACGCGGTCCCACAAAATGAGGCAATTCCCCCAGATAATCCGCCACAAAGGGCTCACCGAAAATATTGAGCAGCCCCTCATCCCCCCAATAAGCGGCGGGGATTTGTTCCTCCACCTGAACTTCCAGGGCATTGGGCCAGATCCTGTGCAAATGAACCGCGCGCACCCAGGGGATGGTTTTCAATTCTGCTGCTGCCGCCGCCAGGTCCACCGTGAAGAAATTCCCCTTAACCCGTTGTGCGGCCTTGGCGACCAACGCCGGGTCGACCTGATGCAGGTTTCCATGAATCACCGTGTGCTGAATCTGAAAAAAGGGTCGATGAATCACCCACTGCAGGCTCAGTTTCACCCCCACGACAAGGGACAGCAGAAGGCACACAGCCACCCCACTTCGCCAGTGAGCACCCAACCAACGCCAGCATCGCTCCGGAAAACCCGGCGTTTCCGATGGAGAATGCCGTCGGGACACGCCTTGCCGACCAGAGTGCCTCAACTCGCTTTTTGCTCCCGAGCGCTTATCCCAGGAAATACCACTTACAGCCACCTCGTTCTCCTCATTTCCCGTTTCATGCCCTTTCTCCCACGATGCGCACTTCCGGATGCAGGCACACCCCCTTTTCTGCCAGAATCCGGGACTGTATCTCCGCCATCAGTGTTTCTATATCCGCTGCCGTTGCCTGCCCCCGATTGACAATGAAATTGGCATGTTTCCGGGAGACCTCCGCCCCGCCGATACGTTTTCCCTTGAGGCCACAACCTTCGATGAGACGCGCTGCGTAATCCCCTGGCGGATTGCGAAATACCGAGCCGGCATTGGGCAACTCCAGGGGTTGTTCGGCCACCCGCTGCGCCAGCAAGGAGCGGATACGCGTCCTGGCCGTTTCGGAATCCCCCGCCGGGAAACGCAACAACACGGATAAAAACCATTCTTCCGGGCCGAACCGGCATTCCGCCCGGAGATTCACGGAACGGTAGCCAATGTCATAGTCACCGGGTGTTCGCCAGCGCAGCACGCCCTGGCGATCCACGGTTTCCACCTGGTGTACGTAGTTCCAGATCTCGGCGCCATAGCATCCCGCATTCATGGCCAGCACCCCCCCCATCGTGCCCGGTATCCCGGCCAGAAACTCCGCGCCCCCGCATCCGGCGCGAGCCGCCAGGCGAGCCACTTTAGGCGCAGGGACGCCGGCTTCGATCCTCAGGCAACCTTCTTCCCACTTTACTTCCTTCAATGCCCCATGCATCTGGATCACGGTTGCATCGATCCCCCCTTCCCTCACCAGCAGATTACTGCCCAACCCGAGCAAAAACAGGGTCTCCTGCGCTGGCCGGGCACACAGAAACTCCAAAAAATCCTCACGGTGACGGGGCCGGTAGAATTGACGGGCCCTTCCCCCGGCACGCCAACTGACGTGCTGGTTCATGGGTTCGTTCCGCCGCAATTCACCTCGGGCCACCTGATGTGCCGGCATCATGTGTGCGATCCTCCACCCAGTCGTTCACACAACTGTCCGGGGAGCTGGCTGATATTTCCTGCGCCCATGGTAATCACCACGTCCCCGGCGCGTACCCGTTCCAGCACCCGGTCCCCCATGACGTCCATCCCCTCGGCCACCACAACGTCCTTCTGCGCCAGAGCCTGGGCCAGTGCCAGGGAATCCACCCCCGGAAGGGGCGTCTCGCCCGCCGCATAAACCGGGGCCAGAACGACCTGCTCGACTCCCCCCAGCACCCGCACGAACTCTGAAAAACGATCACGGGTGCGGGTATAACGATGGGGTTGAAAAGCCAGCACCAGTCGCCGCCCTGGGAAAACCCCCCGTGCCGCCTCCAGAGTGGCGGCCATTTCTGCCGGATGATGCCCATAGTCGTCCACCAGGGTAATGAACCCCCCTTGCGGCAGGGGCAGATCGCCATAGCGTTGAAAACGCCGCCCCACGCCCTTGAAGGAGGCAAGTGCACGCACAATGGCCGGATAGGCGGCATTCACTTCAATGGCC
Source organism: Ferrovum sp. (assembly GCF_027317285.1). NCBI lineage: Bacteria > Pseudomonadati > Pseudomonadota > Betaproteobacteria > Ferrovales > Ferrovaceae > Ferrovum > Ferrovum sp. Next base: position 130,885 of record NZ_DAHVHV010000002.1, read on the forward strand.
ACCGCAATGGCTGCCAAGGCATTCAGGACATTATGTCGCCCCGGCAAAGCCAGAGTCACCTCCAGGCGACGTTCCAGGATACCGTCCCGGGCCAGGCGCAGTTCCACCCCAAAACGCATCCCCCCGGCCTCGGCGCGCACATCCACGGCCCGGATCTGTGCCTCCGGACCAAATCCATACGTCCGCACGGGCCGCCCCACCTGTCCCACCAGGGCGCGCACGACGGGATCCTCCAGACAAAGCACAGCCAGCCCATAGAAGGGCAAATGCTCGAGGAACCTCAGGAAAGCCGCCTGCAACTGACCAAAGTCATGGTCGTAACTTTCCATGTGGTCCTGGTCGATATTGGTGACCACCGCCATGACCGGTTGCAACAGCAGAAAGGAACCGTCGGACTCATCGGCTTCCACCACCATGAATTCACCGGTTCCCAATGCTGCATGGGTACCAGCACTATTCAACTTTCCCCCGATCACAAAAGTGGGGTCCAACCCCGCTTCGGACAAAATGCTGGCCACCAGACTGGTGGTCGTGGTTTTGCCATGGGTCCCGGCCACGGCAATCCCCTTGCGCAAACGCATCAGTTCAGCCAGCATGAGCGCACGCGGCACCACGGGAATCTGAGCCGCCCGCGCCGCTTTCAGTTCCGGATTGTCCGGCAGGACGGCGGTCGAAGTGACCACCACATCGGCCCCCTCGATGTGCCCCGCCTCATGTCCCAGCCAGACCCGGGCACCCAGCCCGGCGAGACGACGAGTGGCCGGATTCTGGAGGGCATCGCTCCCGGTCACTTCGTACCCCAGATTGAGCAGGACTTCGGCGATGCCGCTCATGCCTGCGCCGCCGATCCCTACAAAATGCACGTGTTGAATCCGGTGTCTCATCCTGCCATCTCCTCGCAGACCTGGCTCAAACGCGCCACTGCCGTCCCCTGATAGAGGCGACGAGCCGCCTCAGCCATGCCCAGCAACAGGAGACGGGTCTGCCCCTGCAACCACTGCGCCAGAGCGGCGGCTTCCAGTTGGGTCTGAGGCCATAAACGGGCAGCCCCCGCACGCTCCAGAAAACGTGCATTGACCGTCTGGTGATCATCCACTGCCGCCGGATAAGGCACCAATACGCTCCCCACGCCAGCGGCCGTCAATTCGGCCAAAGTCAGGGCACCCGCCCGACAAATCACCAGATCACACTCGGCGTAAGCCGCCGCCATATCTTCGATGAAGGGACGCAAATCGCCCTGTACACCCATTTCCCGGTAACTGGCTTCCAATTCGGCCTGGTGGCGCGCCCCCCCCTGATGCACCACAGTGGGACGCACTGCCTGGGGAATCAAGGCCAGGGCACGCGGAACCCACTGATTCAGGGCCTGGGCCCCCTGACTGCCGCCCAGCACCAGCAACCTCAGGTTTCCCTGGCGTGGCGCAAAACGCAGACGGGGTTCAGGCAAGTCGGCAATCCCACGCCGCACCGGATTGCCCACCGTCTCCACTCCCTTGGGGCAACCCAGCCAGGGCGTCAAGGGATGCGCCGACGGCTGCCGGAAGGAATCCGGAAACCCTTCGAAAACCTTTTGGGCCAGACGCCCCAGGAGTCGGTTGGTCAAACCCGCCACCGCATTCTGTTCGTGAATGATCAGAGGCAGGCGCAGTAAGACTGCTGCCAGCCCCCCCGGCAAGGCCACATAACCACCGAACCCGACAACCACATGGGGACGCTGACGCAAAATGACCCCCATGCTCTGGAAAATGGCCCGCGCCACCATGAAAGGAGCCCACAGGCGCCGCCCCCACCCCTTGCCTCGCACCCCGCCCATCGCAACGGTTTCCAGAGGAAAGCCGGATGCGCCGACCCACTGCCTCTCCATCCCCTGTGCCGTGCCAAGCCAGACCACGCGCCACCCCTGTATCCGCAACTGTTCTGCCAGCGCCAGGGCCGGAAAAACATGCCCCCCGGTGCCCCCTGCCATGATCAATGCGCAACGGCTCATCGGGAACCTCCGCGTCGCATCATTTTCTGACGAGTCTCGTAGTCGATGCGCAAGAGCACGGCCAGCGTCACCACATTGGCCACGATCCCGCTCCCCCCGTAACTGAGCAGGGGCAAGGTCAACCCCTTGGTGGGCAGAAGCCCCATATTGACCCCCATGTTGACCAAACTCTGAAGCGCGAACCATACCCCCACGCCTTGCGCCAGCAAGGCTTCGAAATAACGCTCCATCGAGGCCGCACGACGCCCGATGGCAAAACTTCGCGCGATCAGGAAGGAGAACAGGCCCAACGTCACCAGCACCCCCAGAAAACCCAGTTCTTCGGCAATCACCGCCATCAGGAAATCGGTATGCGCCTCGGGCAGGTAGAGTTGTTTTTCCACGCTGGCCCCCAGCCCCAATCCCCACAGTCCTCCATGCCCAAAGGCGATCAACGCATGTGTCAACTGATAACCCTTGCCAAAAGGATCTGCCCAGGGATTCCAGAACCAGATCAGCCGGTTGAAACGATAGGGCGAAAGAACGATCAGCAGGGCAAAGGCAATGGCCAGCAGGACCATCAGAAAGACAAACCATTTGCCGTCGAATCCCCCCAGGAAAAGTATCGCACCTGCAACCCCGATCATCACCACGAAGGCGCCAAAGTCGGGTTCCTTGAGCAGGAGCAACCCCACCAGGAACATCACGATCAACATGGGCAGGAAGACTTTCTTGAGGTCATGCATGACAGCGGCCTTGCGCGCCGTGTAATCCGCCGCATAAACCAGCACAAAAAACTTCATGAACTCCGATGGCTGCACATTAAATCCCAGGAAGGACAGCCAACGCCGACTGCCATTGACTTCCTTGCCCAGACCGGGAACCAGCACCAGCAGCAACCCCAGCGCACCCACCCCGAACAGCGGGAGTGCGTATCGTTTCCAGCGTTCCAGGGGCACCTGAAAGGCTGCCCACCCCGCCAGAAGGGCGACGCCCACGTACAGAGACTGACGAAAAAAGAAATACGTGGAGTGAAACCCCAGGTGACGGTCGGCTTCCGCGCTGGCGATGGAGGCCGAATACACCATGACCATCCCGAACGCCAGCAAGGTCATGATGGTCCACAGGAGCGGCAGGTCAAACTCGGACTGTTCCGCATTTCCGGGCGGGATATTGAAACGCTTCATCGTCGTTTTTCCTCCCCATGCCGAGCCAGGGCATGTACCGCCGTACAGAAAACGTCCGCGCGGTGGAGGTAGTTGTGAAACATGTCAAAACTCGCACAGGCCGGAGACATCAGTACGCTCTCTCCCGGACGCGCCAGAGCGAAGGCCCGCTCCACGGCATCCTGCATGTCGGTCGCAAAGACACGCGAAACGGCCAGTCCTTCGAGCGCCTCATCGATCCGTGCGCCATCCCTTCCAATCAAAACTACCGCTCGGGCATGAGTCGCCACTGCCGGACGCAAGGGGGAGAAATCCTGGCCCTTGCCATCCCCGCCGGCAATCAATACCACTGGCGCATCCACCCCCTTCAAGGCGGCCACGGTGGCCCCCACGTTGGTGCCCTTCGAGTCATCGAAGAAACGTACCCCCGCCACGTCCGCCACCCATTCCACGCGGTGCGGCAACCCCCGAAATTCCCTGATGGCGTTCAGCATGGCCGGTTCCGCCCAACCCAGGGCCTGCCCCATGGCCAACGCCGCCAATACATTGGCCACGTTGTGTTCCCCCCACAAGGGCACTTCGGAACGACGCAGAACCCGGCGATTGCCCTGTACCAGCCAGCGTTCCCCGTTTTGCAGGACAACACCCCAATCCCGCGCATTGACAGGGGCATCCAGGCCGAAAGTGGGGGTTTCAGCGGAAATCATGGCCTTCACCAAGGCATCTTCCCGATTCCCCACCGGGTGTTCGCACCCCTGATAGATGCGTGCCTTCGCCGCAGCGTAGGTAGCCATGTCCGGATAACGATCCATGTGGTCCTCGCTCACATTCAGGACCACGGCACTGTCCGGGTCCAGTGAAGCAAGGGTCTCCAGTTGGAAACTGGACAATTCCAGCACCAGCACTTCGGGCCATGGCGAGTCCATCAGGACCTCCAGCAAGGGAACGCCAATATTTCCTGCCACTGTGGTGCGCAAGCCCTGGGCCCGCGCCAGATCGCCCAACAGGGAGACCACCGTACTTTTCCCGTTGGCTCCGGTCACCGCCAGAATTTTGGGGCGCCGGGGATGTCGCGCCAACACCCGGGCCGCCACCTCCACGTCGCCCAGAAAAGGCATCCCACGCGTACGCCACCCATGAATCAGGGGATCATCCAGCGCGACGCCAGGACTGACGACCACCCAATCCGTCGCCTGGAACAGACCATCCTGCCAGGGACCGCCCAGGAACGCCACGCCCGGATACGTTTCTTCCAGAATCTGACGATGGGGCGGCTGGACGCGCGTATCCGCCACGCGTACGTCATACCCTTGCCGCATCAACCAGCGCACGGCAGCCCATCCCGTGTCGCCCAGTCCCAGAACCAGGACCCGGTGTCCCGCGGGCATCGAAGAGTGGTGTAAAAGGGGTTCCGTCATGATCAGCGAATCTTGAGGGTGGAAAGGCCAGCCAGGACCAATACGGTAGTAATGATCCAGAAACGCACCACCACCTGGTTTTCTTTCCAGCCCTTCAGTTCAAAATGATGATGGATGGGCGCCATACGAAAAATACGCGTACCCGTCAATTTGAAGGATACCACCTGCAACACCACCGACAGGGTTTCCAGCACGAACACCCCTCCCATCACGAACAACACGATTTCCTGTCGCACGATCACCGCCACCAACCCCAAAGCCCCCCCCAACGCCAGGGCGCCCACATCCCCCATGAAAACCTCGGCCGGATAGGCATTGAACCACAGGAACCCCAGCCCCGCACCCGTCATGGCGGCACAGAAGATCACCAGTTCACCGGCCCCCGGAATGCTGGGAAAACCCAGATAGCCCGCAAACACCTTGTTTCCGGCCACGTAGGCAAATATGGCCAAGGCCCCCGAAATCATGGCGGTGGGAAGTATGGCCAGGCCATCCAGACCATCGGTCAGATTGACGGCATTGCTGGTACCCACAATGACAAAATAGGTCAGGATCACGAACCCCAACCCACCCAGGGGTAAGGCCACCGTCTTGAAAAAGGGTACGATGAGTTCGGTTTCCGCCGGGGTGGTCGCCATGCGCAGCAAAGCGACTGATACGACCACCGCAATGAGGGATTGCCAGAAATACTTGGCTTTGGCGGACAGTCCCTTGGGATTGCGATGGACCACTTTACGGTAGTCGTCCACCCAACCCACGGCGCCATAGCCCAGTAGAGTCAGCAAGACCAGCCAGATGTAACGATTGGTCAAATCAGCCCAGAGTACCGTTGTCACGGAAATCGCCACCAGAATCAGGGCACCGCCCATGGTCGGCGTGCCACTTTTGACCAGATGGGTCTGAGGCCCGTCGCTGCGTACCGCTTGACCGATCTTGTACGCCGTCAACTGGCGAATCATGGCGGGACCAAACAGGAATGACATCCCCAGAGAGGTCAGAGTCGCCAACACGGCCCGGAGAGTCAGGTACTCGAATACGTGAAACCCCCTCACGCCGGCTGCCAACCAGTGGGTCAATGCCAGTAACATGGGCCATTTTCCTGATGAATATTCATTGAACCAATCCTTCGACGATCGCTTCCATCCCCATGAAACGCGACCCCTTGACCAATACCACCGTATCCGCATTCAGTTGGGGACGAAGCACCTGAATCAGATGCTGGGCATCCGTTTCATGCCGTGCAGAGGATCCGAATGCCAAACTGGCTTCCCGTGCCAGATTCCCCAGGCTATAGAATTCATCGATCCCCAAAGTACGCGCCAACCGCCCCACTTCAGCATGGAGCGCGGGCCCCTCGGGTCCCAGTTCGCCCAGATCCCCCAGTACAAAAACCCGCCGCCCCGGACGCTGGGCCAAAACTTCCAGGGCCGCTTGCACCGAATCCGGGTTGGCATTATAGGTATCATCCAGAACGAGTGCCCCCAAAGGAGAAAAACGACTTTGCAAACGCCCCGGCATACCGGAAAAACTTTCCAGACCACGCTGCACGGCCCTCATGTCCACCCCCAGAGCCAAGGCGGACGCTGCGGCTGCCAAGGCATTTTCCTGGTTATGTCGCCCAGGAACTTGCAGACGCACTCTCACGGATTCCGCTGGCCCACGAATGCACAGCACGCCACGGTCCGATTCCCCGCGTACGCTCGCACCCTCTTCAAAACCAAAGGTCACTATTTCGTGTGAAGTTGCCGCACTTCGCAGCAACGCGCCCTGAGGCCCGTTTTCCGGAAGAACGGCCACGCCCCGGGCGCCCAACCCCTCAAATATTTCTCCCTTGGCCCGCGCAATCTCCGCCAACGAACCCAGGTGCCCCAAGTGGGCACGCTGTACATTGGTGATCACAGCCACATCCGGTTCGGTGATCCGGGTCAACCGGGCAATTTCACCGGCATGATTCATGCCCATCTCGATGACGGCCCAGCGGTGTTCGGGACGCAGGGCCAACAAGGTCAGCGGCAACCCGATCTCGTTATTGAAATTGCCCGGCGTTGCCCATACGGCCTGTGCGCCCGCGGGATCAAAAGCAGCGAGAATGGCGGCCACCATTTCCTTGACGGTGGTCTTGCCATTACTTCCCGTCACTGCCACCGTGCGTGGATCAAACTGCCGACGCCGGGCGTGGGCCAATCGCGCCAATGCCGCGCGGGTCGAATCCGTCCGCCAGCAGCAGTCCCAATCCTGCACGGCGGGTACATCGCGCTCGACGATGGCCCCTGCTACGCCCCGGGCTCGCACCTCCCCCAGAAAGTCGTGACCATCAAAAAACTCACCCTTGAGGGCAATGAACAAATCTCCCGGTCCGCAGTTCCGACTGTCGGTACTGACCCGCAACACTTCCGGATTACTGCCCCTGGGAACGCCTCCCAGGAGCCGAACCACCTCGTGCCAGGTCCAGTTCATGAACGATCCTCCAGCCATGCCTGTACGATCCCTGCGTCACTGAAGGGCCGTGCCTCACCCTGTGCCAGAATCTGCACCGTTTCGTGCCCCTTTCCCGCAATCAGCACGACGTCCCCCGAACGGGCTGCCGCCAGCACACTCCGAATGGCTTTGGCCCGATCTTCCTCGATGAGGAAGGCAGGAGACTCCATCCCTTTTTCGATCTGCCGGAGGATATGACGGGGATCCTCATCGCGCGGGTTGTCGCTGGTCAGAACGACACGCTCTGCCCCCTGCTCTGCCACACGTCCCATCAACGGTCGTTTGCCCGCGTCCCGCCCCCCCCCGCAACCGAACACCACCCACAGCCTTCCACCGCGCGCCACCCGACTGCGCAGAGTTTTCAGTGCGTGACCCAGCGCATCTGGCGTATGGGCGTAATCCACCACGATCCAGGGATGAACGCCTCCCCCAAAACCCTGCATGCGCCCTGCCGGAGCCACCAGGCGCGCGCTGGATTCTGCCAGAGCCGCCAGGGGAATTCCCTCCAGCAAGGCCGCGCCCAACACGGCGAGCAAATTGGACAAGTTATAGTCCCCCAGAATGGGGGCCTCGATATGCGCTTTTCCCCAGGGGCTGGCCAGTTCAAAACTCACGCCCCGAGGGGTCCAATGGACGGAACCGGCCTCCAGTCGATCGATCGCCAGGTCCGCTGGCGCCGTTTTGCATGTGTAACCGATCACCCTGTCCGCAGCCCCTTCTTGCGGGTAAAGCATTTTCGCGAAAGGATCATCCAGATTGAGCAAGGCATAGTTGAGGGCAAAGTCGTGAAACAGGCGTGCCTTGGCTTCGCCATAGGCCGCCAATGTCCCGTGGTAATCCAGGTGATCCCGGGTCAAATTAGTAAAAATCGCCCCACGGAAGGTGACTCCAGCCACTCGCTCCTGCGCCAGCGCGTGGGAGGACACTTCCATGACGCAATGCTGCGCGCCCTGGTCCCGTACCCGCGCCAACCACGCCTGCAACTGGATGGGGTCGGGGGTCGTATGGGTCGAGGGCACCAGTTTTCCCGGAAAGCCGTTTCCCAGCGTACCGATCACCGCGCAGGAACCTCCCTGACATTCCAGCAGTTGCGCCAACCAGTGGCTGCAGGTGGTTTTTCCATTGGTCCCGGTCACCCCGATGACCCGCAGCGAGCGGGAAGGATGTCCCCACTGCTGTCCTGCCAGCGCGCTGATCCGGCCCCGCAATCCCGGTACGGGACGATGGGGGACCGACCATCCTTCCATCCATTCAAAATGGTCGCTTTCCCACAGCACATTGGCCGCGCCGCGCGCAATCGCCTCCGGAATATAACGCCGCCCATCCTGAACTTCTCCGGGATACGCCACAAAAGTCACCCCGGGTCGGACCAGCCGGCTGTCCGAGCACAGATCCAGGCAACGCATT
>NZ_DAHVHV010000030.1:0-25079 GCF_027317285.1 Ferrovum sp.
CCGACAAGGTATTCACGCCCGTAACTTCCTCGGGAAGTGGAATGGATATTTGATGGTTGATGACTACGCCGGATACAACGCGTTGTTTGGACCCGCATTAACGGAATTGGGGTGTATGGCTCATGCACGGCGCAAATTCTTTGACTTGCATGCCGAACAGCCGCGCCCCGTGACGGAACAGGCTCTGACCTGGTTTGCAAAGTTGTATGAAGGGGAGCGGGAGTGGCAAGACCTGAGCGTGGAGGAACGAGCCCGGAAACGCCAGGAGTGGACGGTTCCTCTTCTGGAGAAATTCCACCACTGGTTGCTCCAGCAGCGCAAGACGGCAGCACCGGGTTCCGGATTATCCAAGGCATTGGACTATACGCTCAAGCGTTGGGAGGCATTGGCACGCTACGCCACTCAAGGGAATCTGCCCATGGATAACAACCGGATTGAAAATGCCATCCGCCCTATTGCAATCGGCAAGAAAAATTGGTTATTCGCCGGATCGGCTCTGGCCGGGGTTCGCGCAGCGTCCATCCAGACCTTGCTGGGAACGGCGCGGATGAATGGTCTGGAGCCCTATCAGTGGCTCAAGGAGACTTTGGAGAAATTACCGACTTGGCCAAACTCCAGATTGAATGAACTCCTGCCTCTGGTCAGGTCGGAAAAAGTAACCGTCACTCAGCCGCAAGCAGGGGTTATCTCACCCTGAGCAAGGGCTTGTCGTCCACCGGACGCTTACACTACAACGGCCAAGGTGTGCCCCAGGATTACGCTCAGGCTGTCCAGTGGTTCAGAAAAGCTGCTGACCAAGGGAATGCTGACGCACAGAACAATCTTGGTTTGTTGTACTACAAAGGCCAAGGCGTGCCCCAGGATTACGCCCAGGCTATCCAGTGGTACAGAAAAGCTGCTGGCCAAGGGAATGCTGCCGCACAGAACAATCTTGGCTCGTTGTACTACAACGGCCAAGGTGTGCCCCAGGATTACGCTCAGGCTGTCCAGTGGTTCAGAAAAGCTGCTCACCAGGGGTTTGCTGCCGCACAATACAATCTTGGCTTGTTGTACGACAACGGTCAAGGCGTGCCCCAGGATTACGTTCAGGCTGTCCAGTGGTACAGAAAAGCTGCTGACCAAGAGAATGGTGACGCACAGAACAATTTGGGTGTTATGTACGGAAAAGGGAAAGGCGTAGGAAAAAACAACATTATTGCCTACGCACTCTACAACCTATCCGCAAGCAAAGACCAATCTGGCAGTAATCATTCCCTTTCTAATAGAGATAACCTTGCATCGCTGATGCCAGAATCGGACATCGAGTCAGCTCAAACTTTAACGCAACAAATGATTACAAAAGGCGTAACTGCTGCAATAGACAATCACTTTATGTTGCGGCATCAAAATTGAATCGCAATTCATGTTATGAAGCCATACGTTTTATAGAAAATGCACATCGTGGTTCATCTATTCTGTGGGTACGCGCCGCCAATTATTACCGGGACCCGTAGAAAGCCCACCGCCGGGACCTGTGGAGAGTCCACCTCCTGGGCCTGTTGAAAGCCCACCGCCGGGACCTGTGGAGAGTCCGCCTCCTGGGCCTGTTGAAAGCCCACCGCCAGGCCCTGTAGAGAGTCCGCCTCCTGGGCTCGTGGAGCAAGGTCCACCGGGACCTGTGTAGCCTATGCAAGCAGCAAAGGCACCCAATGAAGAAAGTAGCATACTGGGAATCAGAATTATTTTGGCTCGTCGGTTCATGGGTATCTCCTTTCCCACAATTTGCGTGAGTTGGGTTAACTAGTTTGGTGGCAGATTTCTGCTTTATTAACTGCCGACCGAGATTTTCAGTCGTACCACATTCCCTCTGGAATGTCGGCTGTCAAACGAGGGCTAGAGACTTCCCATACGGCAATTTCTTTGCCTCGTTTTGATGGTTCATGGCACTTGTTCTGTCTCACAACCTAATGATTATCACAGTCAAGTTGTATTTGCGTCATGACAAGCGATTTTTTATTTCAGTCGCCTGCGCTTGACCAATTCACGATCATAACCGATGAGCCTGAAACCCGCATGAATCCTGAAGGTGACCTCTTGAACGCTCAAGAGGCAAACAGAGAACAGAGGGCAGAAAACGGGGAAAGTGGTACCTGGAACCGGGTCAGGGGCAGGGTGACGCTCAAGAGAAAAACTGCCGGAACCCCGCCAACAGTGGCGTTGCGGGCAAAAAAATCCCAACCGATACGGGTTGGGATTTAAGGTAATGGTGGTGCATTACGGAACCGAACCCGCGTCCGTTTTCCGAGCAAGATAGCAAAACTTGGCTGTAAAGGGCGCGAGTTCGAGTATCTGGCCATTTGCGTGTACCGATGACCTCCGGTGCTGGAGGAGGGTTGGGCATGGTAAAACTCCGATGGATGTTGCTGGACTTGTGGGGATGGACCAGGCTTTCGTGAGTCGGATGATCAATCTCAGTACTTGGTCTCAAGCATCGTGGCTGCCATTCTGGACGAGACATTACCGCCGGAGGTGACGCTGTTCGATCTGGCATCGGGTATGCCACTGTGGGAGAAGCGATGGACACCGCTGAGTGCCAGGGGCTGGTCACGCACCCCCAACGGGGAAACAGTCAAACCCAGACCTTGGGACACCACGACCACGCCGCCGCAACTGGCGTTGGTCCGAGGTTATCGCTGGCAGGCCATGCTCGAATCTGGAGAAGTAGAATCGCTCAAAGAGATCGCCGCCAGAGAAGGGATCGACAACAGTTATGTCAGCCGGATGGTCAACCTAACCACGCTGGCGCCTGACATCGTCGCAGCCATCCTGGACCAAACCACATCACGCTGTTCGATTTGGCGGTTGATCCGCCAGCGCTGTGGGAGCAGCAGCGGGCAAGGTTAACCGCCGGAGTAGGCGAGTAACTGGGTTCACCATGGGTTTGAAATTAGCGCTATTTTTGGACAATGTCGGTTAAAGCCAACATTGTTGTTGACTTTCGTCAGTTCTAGTCATAATATCTGCAACATCTCAATAGGTAATGGATCGGGCGAGGCAATCATGAGTGGATGCGGCGACTGGATGGACGATTACGGCTGGAAAATTCTTGGCTGCGCGGCGACGGGTGTCGTTGCCATGGTGGCTGCGCCGGTTTGGGCACCGGTTGGGGCGATTACAGCGGTAGGGGCCATGATCGGGGCGGGCGTCGGCGGGGTGGCTGGTGTCGCTTGGGGAGTAGTTTCTGACTCGGGTTCGGCGACGCGAGAGCAGGCGGCTGAACAGCGGGGGCATAATCAGGCGAAGGCGAAACACGAGCAGGAACTGCAGGAAATCAAGGCACGTTACGAGAAATATATCGCGCATCAACGCCAACAGGCATCGTACTGGGATTTGATACTGGCTTTGTATAGTGTGGGCTTTGCCACCTTACTGCATAGCAGGCGAACCGATCGCGAATCCCTTGCGGAACTCAAACAGTTCATCGGTGGCCTAGCGTCTGATGCCCTTCCGGAGGCTGTGTGTGTTGAGATGAGTGCGATTGAACAAGCAGAACCTGATCTCAAAACTGCTATGGTCAGAGCCCAAAAAGTGATGGCAGACCGTATGGAACTGTGTGACGAGGTGGTGGTCCTGCTGGGTGAGCAGGCAACCCGCGCTGACTGGCAGCAACTGCGATATGCTTGATGGGGGGAATATGACATCACGTACAGAGCAATTTCGCCGCCGCCAGCAAAAGCGGGCCGCGCAACGGCAGGCTACACCGCTAGTGCTGCTGCCAGATGCCGGGACTGCGGCAGCCTTGGCATCAGCCGAGGTCGACAATGCTTTCGTGGACCGCCCGGTTTTTCTGGATCGATTCGAGATACAGGCGGACATGAGTACGCAGGATCCGGCGTCGCTGCTGGCGGAACTAGCGGCGCACTACCAGAATGACAAGGTTGCCGATGCCATGCTCAGCACACGCACGCAAATCATGGATCAGATTGCTGGTGCTTTTGGCCTGGGCAAATTGGTAGGGCTGGTCGATCGCAAGGGAGGGTACGTCGATACGGTCCACAATGTGCGGCAAGGAGTCTATGCGACTGAACTTGAACGACATCGATACGAATTGCGGGGTGAGTATGATGCCGTTGGTGCCGCTTACCGTACTCATCCGAATTACATTGCAAAAGGTCGTGCGGCGAAGCAGAAATTTGAATTCGGCAAGTTGTTTGATGAGTATACCGGGGAGCGGTTTCGGCCGTCTGATGTACATCACAAGCAGCGACGGCCCACGATAGATCACATCAAATCCGTAAAGTCGACCCACAACGATGCAGGCCGGGTACTGGCTGAAGTGGATGGGGTCGAGTTGGCAAATCAGGATTCCAATCTCGCAATCACCAGTAAGACGGTCAACAGCGCAAAACGCAGTGATCAACCGGTTGAGTTCGGTAAGCGACTCGCAGAGGGTGCAAGCCCCCGTCGCGCGGACATTGAAAGGCTAGAAGCCTCGTCAACGACGCTATCAGAGCGTGAGCGAAAAAACTTGACGAAATTGAAGGTACTGGAAGCGGTTGACGTGGAAAGGCTAGAGCGGCAGGAACAAAGAGCAACTCAGGCCATGGATACGCAAATCAATGATGCCTACTACGGGAGCAATAAATTTGTGAAAGCGGCCGGCAGTGCGGCTGCCACCGAAGGCGCGAAGACCGGTTTGCGCGAACTCGTGGGTGAGGTATTGCTGGAATTTCTCTCAGCTTCTTACGATGAAATGATGGATGTTTGGAATAGCGGTAGGCAAGAAGCCAGTATTTGGAGGGAAATGACTGTCAGGCTGAAACGCATTGCATTGCGAACGGCATCTAAATGGGATCAATACATCGAGCGATTTATCGAGGGAGGCATCGCAGGGTTGCTGTCGAGCCTCGTGACCACACTCGTCAATGCATTCATTACCACTGTTCGTCGCGTGGCAAGAATGATTCGTGAAGGACTTGTATCTGTCGCCCGGGCGGTTAAGATTGTCCTGTTGCCGCCTGAGGATGCAGATAGGTCGACCGTGCTGCACGAGGCCACCAAGGTCATTGTAGGCGGTGCCATCATTATCGGAGGAGTTGCACTGGAAGAGCAGATAGACAAGATGTTGCGTTTTCTGCCCGGATTGAGTTTGATTGCGGACTCGGCAGCGCCCGCGATTGCCGGGGCCTTGACCGCCATGGTGACCGGCCTTGCAATCTATGGGCTTGATCGCCTGGATCTCTTTGGTGTTAATGAACTTGCACGGCAACGTTCGATCGGCGAAATGCTCGATCAGCGCGAGGAAGCGACCGTGGCGCAGATCGAACACATGCACAGTATGCTGATCGGAAAGGCAGGGGAGTAATGGAGAAAGAAGCCTTGGCCGCCGTCTTTCTTCAGAACAATGAGACGCTTCGCAATACCTTGGCACGCAACGTTGCCGCCGGTCGGAATGCGCTGAATCTTACGCAACAGCAACTGGCTGATCAGGCACAAGTATCTAGAACTACCATCATTCAGATTGAGGCTGCGGAGGGCGACCCTCGTCTTTCGACGCTAGTCAATATTGCCCTGGTATTTGGATTGCCGACGGCGTTCCTGCTATTTGGTAAGGACGAAATATTGGTCGTCGCGGAAGCACCCAGCAGTCAACATGCTCAACGGATTCGAGAAACATTGACCGATGAAGATATCGCAAAAATGCGGCGTCTGCTCGGATCCGGCATTAATAAGAGTCAGGCAAAGGCGGCGGCCATTGGGGCATCCGCTGCGGGACTTTCCGGTGTGTCTGCCGCTTCTCTGGCAGGGGCAGCTATTGGTAGCCGAATTATGCCCGGTCTAGGCACGGCAATTGGCGGTGCAATCGGAGCAATTATTGCGGTAAGCAAACAGTTAAAAGATGAATCTGGTTCCTGAGTGTGATCACCGGATTTGATGGCCTGATTTTCAGGTTGGATGATGGGTTGGTGGCTTGATCATGGCGAGCGACGACCAGATTCGAGCCCTGTTCCAACTTTCAACGAGTTGGATCGCGAATGGGGTTGGGATCGTCGGAATGAAAACGTGCCACCCTCGGTGTTGCGGCAGATGCCTGAAGTGCAGACCGACCCTGTCCGATGACGGGATTTTCGTTATCCGCTGATAGAGGTCATGGGTGGGTTACTGCGTAACAAGGTGTCCGGGTGCCAATGGCCAACAGTTTTGACCTGGTTTCTGGCCGCTCATTTTGCCCCAGATCAGAAGCGGCCTTGCGTGTATTTCTGAACGATCCGGAAGTACCCCCTGGATACCAATCATCTGGAACGTGCCCTGCGGGTGATTCCCATGGGAAAAAAGAATTGGAATTTCTGCTGGACCCCGACCTCAGATCCCCCGCCTCCGAGAATACTCTCGAATTCGCAGATAACGCGCATCTTGCGCAAACTGTGGCGCGGCTTGCGCGATCTCGTCCAAGCATTGGCCCAACTCCCGGGGTGCCCACTGCTGGTCAGCAATCACGGCATTCAGCAGCAGTAATGCCTCGGCAGGGAACCGTCTGCACAAACCCGATTCGTGCAGCAGGTGTACGACGTAGTCCGGGTGTTCAATCGGTAGCAGCCAGTCCTGCACCGCAGACAAGGCCGCCGGGAATTCGCCTCGGGCGGCAATCACCAGACGAGTTAGGGACTCGGCTATTCGCGGTGTAGCCAAATAGCGGGACTTTGGCCAGATCTGTCGCCAGAACGGCTGGGCACGGTTTTTCCAGAAGTCCTCACGCTGATCGGCAGCGCCTTCAAGGGCCTGGGGGAGCGCCTGCGCGGACTCCTCCAGGCCTTCTTGTGGAAGCGCACCAATCGCCGATCGGAACTCATCTTCGGTGTATCCCTCGGTCGGACCCAATGCTGCGTAGGTCAGGAAGGCCGCGAACTGCTGGCGGTGCTTGCCAAGATCGGCATAGTGGTTTGCACTATCCAGGAACTGCGACTTGAAGGCTGACAACAACGGCTGGTACAAACGCGGCGACCAGAGGAAGCCTTCCCACACGGCTTTTGCTTCGGCGGGATTACTCCAGTTGAACAACGGCAAAAGGTGCTGTTCGGTCCAAGGGCGATCCACACGGAAAAATGCGATCAGCCGCGAACCCAGCAATACCCGACCGTGGCGGAATCGGTCCACCTGCACGTCGCATAGTGTGGTGAACATGGGCTTGATGTCAGTTGGAAGCAGATCGTTGTCGTTCGGGTTCTGTTTGAACCACAGATTGATCAGTGCCTGCGTGACATGCGCGACGGGGTGGTTAATCGCAGATCCGACGGGGTCATAGGTTTCGACGCCATTACGGATGATGCGGAAAACCGGGCCAGT
Source organism: Ferrovum sp. (assembly GCF_027317285.1). Lineage (NCBI taxonomy): Bacteria > Pseudomonadati > Pseudomonadota > Betaproteobacteria > Ferrovales > Ferrovaceae > Ferrovum > Ferrovum sp. The sequence continues at coordinate 7,324 of NZ_DAHVHV010000030.1, forward strand.
TTTAAGCGGTAGTGCCAGCACTCGGCGGCACAACTCCATCAGGATGCCCTCGTGGCGGTTGATGGACTTGGATGCAGCTTCCATCCACCACGTAACACCGTGGGCAATCTCCTGAAGTACAGTATCGGGCATGGCCCGCACCAGCGGTGCTGCGTATCGCCAGGAGCGCAACACTGTGCCTTCTTCGGCCCAGGCCTGTAGAGCCCCGCGCCATCGGTCAGCGGGCCACACGCCATCCTGTGCCAAATCACATAACGCGAACAGACTGTGAAAGAAGCGCGTGCGGCAAACGTCACGCCACGTATCTTCGTAGAAAGGTCGCCGTTCGGGCGTCGGCTTTGTGAGCCATTTCACCAACTCCTGTCGCTTGCGGGGGGCAATGTCGACGTCTCGGCTATCCTCGTAATCCGGATCGCCAGTGCCACTCATCCAGTGCGAGAACTCGTCACGCTCGTTGGTCGCCAACTGCCATTGCGGGTGGGCAGTGGAAATTTCCGCCAAGCGCGCTGCCGCGGGCGCCTCCAGCGCGCAGCCCGAAGTGTTCAGCTTGGCCAGATGCAGCCAGACGGAACGAGCCACCAAGTCTTGCCACCGATCTGCTTCCAGGTCGTTCCGATACATCTCGCGCGGGGGGCCAGCTAAGATGGCTGCCTCTAGGCGTTCTTGTGTGGCTCCTGCCAAATGTCGCCCCTGCAGAACGAGTAGCCTGAACACTTCCCGCCCCATATCTGTTGACCACAGCCACCAAGCGCCATCGGCCAACAGCCAACCCACCCACTGCTCGGGCGTGATGCAACCATCCTGACTGGCGGCAAACAGGGCCAGGCGTTTGAAGGTGGGGTACGGCAATTCGAACCAGCTCTGCGCGATTCGTGTCGCGCGCGCACTGTCGTTCGTGCGAACCGCCAACCACGCATCGCGCAGCAATTCGATCAGGCTCACCCAGTCACGGAACCACCGGTTCTGCCAATGTGGCGTAATGGACGGAAGATCCCAGTGTGAGCGGTCGCTGTGGACATCGGCCTCGCCCAACTCGCGTAACATGTCTAGTGCATCACGCAATAGTTGCTGAAAATCCTCCAGCAGGACCGGCAGGGCCGATGTCCAGTGCTCATCAGCCAAGTCGCGCAGAGCGGAATGCACCTGATCAGCGGTCAGCACGAGTTCCCAGTCCACCAATTGTTCGATTCGCGTGGGCTCGTCAGTGCTGTTCGAGTCGTCGCCGCTCCAGCGAAACGGCTTTTTCAAGACTACCTTGGGTTCGAGTAACTCGCGCAACTCCAGACGTAGCGTGGTGGTCAGGCCTTCCCGCATAAGATGGTCTTTCCAGCGATACAAATCGGGGGCGTGCCTTGGGGACTTCACCCGGCCACTAAGCAGTAGGCGCCACAAGGTGCGCATCAGGGGGCCAGGAATGGCCTTGGGTGCGTGCAAGCGGATTTCATTCAGCTCGGAGGTCTTGCCACCACGTTCCAGTGAAGCAAAGCGATCCAACTCGTGCTCAATCAGCCACTGCCAACGGTCGTACAACTGTCCACCACGTTCCGCAATCCAGATGACGAGTCTCGGGTCATCCAGGTGGCGCACCAGCCAACGGGCCAGATGGAACATTACGTCATCCCATTGGCTGCCGGTGGTGCCACCGGAGGCAAGCAGCATCGGCGGTGCATGGTCATAGGGCGCAGGCCGCCGAATCAGGCTAAAGCGTAGATTGGTGTCCACTTTGTCTTGGGGCGGCACGCCAAAGCGGGTCAGATCGCCGTGCCCGAAGCGCTCGTGCGCGAAGGGCTCCAGCAGCCAGTCCAGTGAAGGGGCGGGATTGAAGTCGGAGAAGCGCTTCGCCGGTAAACCAGATTTGTCCGACAAGGCCCATAGCATTCGCCCGACGAAATCCTCCTGCCGCGTGCTATCCTGCGGGCGCGCCAGGGCGTGTTTTACGACGATGGCTTCTTTTCCCTGCACGCCGTCACGGTAGGTTTCTGCCCATGCGTGCAGGGTCTGGTGCAGCGAAGAATGGTCGTAGTTGCCTGCGGGTACGTCGTAGAGAATAGGCGTGACGCCCTTGGCCTCCCATTCGATGGTCTTCCGGTGCTCTTGCCCCGGTTCGCAATCACCCAGTGCCCAAGCCTGCGGTGTGACTTCGCCCAGCATCCGGTCGGCCGCCAGCGCATCCATCATGTAGCGCAGCACTGGGTCGTTGATGCTGTAACCCACAAAGCAGACCACGTAATTGCGGAACAGTTCGCTCACAAAGCGTGCCGCCCACCGCTCTGTGAGGTAGGCCAAGCCGAAATCTCCACTGGTGACCACCAGACGGTTCAGGGCTGTGTCGTCCACCGTTTCGGTCAGCAGGCCGTGCAGGTAGACCAGCCCGTCCCAGCGGCTGTTCTTTGGAATAGGCAGCATCGGGGCTGCGTAGGCTTGGAACGCCTGGCCAGTGCGTTTGGCAGCCACGTGAAAGATGCGATCGAAGTTGGTGGTGACCAACCGCAGCGCACCTTCGCGGCTGCGCGCCAGACGTAGCAGCGCCGCCTGCGTATCGGTGGCACCCTTGCGACGGAGTTTCGGTTTCAGCGCCTGCGCCAGCTTGCTTCGGACAGCCAGTCGTTGACCCGGAAGGCGGCGCTCCAGCAAATCAAGTGTGGCATCGAACTGTCCGCGCTCGAAGGCGTCTCGCTCAATGTCGGAGAGTGTTGTGCCATTCAGCAGGTAGATCTGTTCCACCAGCCCCTTGAAGCCAGGCAGGCCTGCGGGGTAAGAGATGCCCGCACCACAGAAAAACACCACGCGGCCTTCCTCGTGCGCCTGCAAGAGCGCATCCGGGATGTCGGGGCCGTTGCTCACGAACTGCACAGTTAGGGTGCCTTCGGAGAGATACGCAAGGCTAGGAGATAGACAGTACTCATCGGATTACACATCGTCATCACCTTGCTTCTCGCCAGACTCAATCTGTTTCAGAATTCGGTCAAAATCGCTCTCGAACAAGCGGTCCTGCACGATGCGGTATTTCTCGAATTCGCTTTCGGCGTGAGCCTTGGCGATTTCTGCAGACACTTTGCCTACATCCTGCAGAATTTTCCGATCCCACAGTTTCAGGAAGCCGCGCAAGCGCTCTTCCCAATCCTGCATGGTCATGGGGATGCGGCGCATCGCCTGGAGTTCAGCCATGTCCAGATAGGCCGACACGATCCGCTGCATCTGCGCCATCTCGAACTCTGAGAGGTAGTTCTTGGCGATAGAAACATCGTATTTGTGGATTTTGCCGTGGGGTGCGCCTTCCCAGTGGGTCAGACCCATGCTGTCCTTCTGGTGATCAGCACGCTCTACGATTACTTCCGCTGCCGTCTGCCCGTGAATGGCGTAATGCAGTTTGTTCTGAACCGCCGCAAAAAAGCGTTTCGTCGCCGTGGCCGAAGGGTCGTAATCCAGCGCGGTGGCGTAGATGTCGGTGATCTTCTGGTAGAACTTGCGTTCGGAGAGCCGGATTTCCCGAATCTTCTCCAACTGCCGCTCGAAGAAATCTTCCGTCAGCACGCTGCCGCCGCTCTTCAAACGATCCATATCCATGACCCAGCCCTGAATCGTGTAGTCCTTGACGATCTGGTTGGCCCATTTTCGAAACTGCACCGCGCGCTCGTTTTCGATCTTGAAACCTACAGCAATGATGGCCTGCAGGCTGTAGTGATCGACCTTGCGCTGAACCTCCCGGTCGCCTTCGGTTTGAACCATTAAGTACTGCTTAACAGTTGCCACGCGCTCCAGTTCGTTGTCGGCATAGATGCGCTTCAAATGCTGGCTGATGGCCGGTACTGACACATCGTAGAGGGTGGCCATCATCTTTTGCGTGAGCCAGAGGTTTTCATCCGCATAGCGCATTTCCATGCTGGCGCTGCCGTTGCCGGTGGCCGCTACAAACGTCAAGTATTCGGCGGCCGAGGAGCGGATGAGGGAGACCTCGGTTTTCTTGGAGTGCTTCAGGTTTGTCATGTCAGGGCAATCTCCTCGAATTCGGCAAGTGGATTGTTTCCAGCCAGCGTTGCCCGAGGGCAGTTAGTCGGTAACGCTGACTGCGGCTATTCGGCTTGTCAGGCAGGGTCATTTCGATGACGCCCTGATCCAGTGCTGGTACCAAATAGGTCTTGCGGAAGTGCTCCCGATCAGCAAGCCCCAGAGCATCCTGAATGGCCTGTCGGGTCATTTCCCCCATTATCCTGGACAGTAGCATTCCCACTTGCGGGGTGACTTGCGGGGTGACTTGCGGGGAGTCTGCTGGCGGGACAATCGCCAGCGGATGTCGCGGCAAACGGATCACGAACGAGAGGCGGTCGTCGTCCGTCTCGAACAGCGGCGCAGGCGAGCCGTTAGCCGCCATTTCTTTCAGAATTTTCGGGACGCCGGTGGAGCGCCCTTCGGTCATCTCCAGTTCCTTGAGGAACTCCCCAATCCGCCGGTTGCGGTAGCGGCGGCTGACAATACGCCCCGCCTGAAAGTCCTCCAGCCGGATCGACCGATCCGGGCCGGGGAAACTCAAGATGACCAGTTCTTCGTTGCTGATGCGCACCTCAATGGGCTCGCGTTCTTCGTAGGACCGGTGGTAGACCGCGTTGACCAAGGCTTCCTCGATGGCGGCGTAGGGGAAGTTCCAGACCCGCGTAGCCTCGGCGCGGTCAGGATGCTTGATAACCGTCTGGCGCAGGTAGTTGCGCTGGATGTAGTTCAGGGCCTCACGCGTCATCCGCGCCAGCGGCCCCTTGAAAATCTTTTCCTCGAAGCGATCACCGCCTGCGCCTTCGGGGAACCAGACCACATCGATCTGCACGCCAGGGAAAAATCGCTCCGGCGTCTCATTGAAAAACAGCAAACCCACGTTTTTGGGCCACGGCGACTCAGTGGGCCCGCCCGCCACGTTCATCTGCCGAGCCAATGCCTCGATCGATAATCCGGGCGCGTCCGCCGCCAATGCGCTATCCACCTCCTGTAAAAATACCTGCATCAGGGGTTTGGACAAATCGTCGATCCGTGCCAACTGGTTGTAGCGGTCGTCGAATGGCACCTTGGCCGCTAGGCTCAGCAGTTCCTGCTCGGTCTCGCCCTTGGCCTCGACCGTGCTGCTATAACGTCGGATGTAGTAGCGCCACGTCTTTTTGTTTGCGGTAGCAACTTCCGGCGCCTTGTAGGGCCGGGTCTGGCCGCCCGGCGCCCACAGCACGATCAGTTTGCGCCCCTCAACTTCCTCAATGCTCAATATCGGAAAATATGGCGGCTCGATCAACTGGCAGTGGGCCAGCAATTCCCGCTGGATTTTGTCCATCTGGTTGTCTGGCAAACCCACCGGCGGAAATACCGGCTGGCCATTGGCATCGCAATCCTGCCCGATCACCACATAGCCGCCGCCGAGGTTCTCGAAGTCATTGGCAAAGGCGCATACGGTGCGAATGATCGGGTCTGGGTTCCATCCGGTTTTGTACTCGATGCGCTCGCCCTCGACCGTGCGCTGGCGCAGCAGGTCGGTAAGGTTGATGGGGAGTTTGGTCATATCAGCGCCACCTTATTCCTGACCCGCCAAACCGGCCTCCGACCAGAACGCTGTCGGTACTGTTGGTGCGACGATTGGGAATGAACATGGCATCCATCCCTCAGACCTGCCCACCCACACCCTTGAACTTCTCAACGAAAGCAGCGAGTTTCTGGAACACGCTTTGTTTTTTGGTCAGGTATTGCGGATTAAGTGGGCTCATCTTGGGCAGAACGGCATTGAGCTCAGTTCCATTGTCACTGGCAAATTCCCGTTTTAGTGAGGTAGCGATATAGCGTCTGGCTGCATCCGCATTCAGGTTCTCGGCACTGATCAGTTCTTGCGCCTCACGCTGCTGTTCCGCTTGGGCAAAGGTGAAGAAGGCGTCTATCACACTGGCCTTGTCGCCAATCTGATCCAGGTCGGTCTGGTTAATAAAGTCAACCAGCAAACTCTCCTTGGCGCGGTTGCCTAGGCTGGCACGAATCACCCGGCGTACATCCTCGACCAGTGAGGCTTTGTCCTTGACCTTCTTATTGTTCTCAAAAATCAATTCCAGAATATAGTCCAGGTTGATTTCTTGTGACTTCAGCAGATCCACCTCAAAGACCACGTCGTCCCAGTCGATGGTGGATTTGTCTTTCTCGGCGGAAGTTTTTTCCTGACGCAGCCAATCGCGAACGTCGTTATAGGTCGAGCGGTAGTCCTGGATTTTTCGTTCGGCGGGTATCTTTATCGCTTGCAGTGCTGCCAGATCATCATCGCTCAAATAATGCTTGGCTTTGAACTCCGCAACTGCAGTCGGGTCGTTCATGTCGATGCCTAGCAAGGCCTTGAGGCAGGCGAACTCATCATAGTTCTGCAGCACGTTCTCAACGCGCAAATACTCACCAAACAGCTTCGCAAAGGCCTTTTTGTCGGACTCTTTTTCAATGGCAGAGGGATCGGGAAAGCGCTGCTCCAATTCCTTCACTACTTCCACAAATCCACGACGCGCCTCACCGGTCACTACATCGGTAAAGCCGTCCATGTATTCCTTGTAACTCTTCTCCAGGACCACGTTCTTGGTGTTTTTATCACCGAACAAGGTGATGGCGTCAATGGTTGCCTGCTCCAGATCGCGGAAGGTGACGATATTGCCGAAGGTTTTGGTAGCGTCAAAAATGCGGTTGGTCCGCGAATAAGCCTGCATCAAGCCGTGGTAGCGCAGGTTCTTGTCCACGAACAAGGTGTTCAGCGTGGGAGCATCAAAGCCGGTCAGGAACATGCCCACCACAATCAACAGGTCGATTTCCTTGGCTTTGACCTGTTTGGCCAGGTCGCGGTAATAGTTCTGAAAGCCATTGCTATCCACGCTGAAGTTGGTTTTGAACAGCGCGTTGTAGTCAGCGATGGCTGCGCTCAGGAACTCCTTGGCGCTGCTATTCATGGCTGAAACATCAAAACTTTCATCCTGAATGTCGCCCACGGCATCCTGTTCTTCGTTCGCGGCAAACGAGAAGATGGTGGCTACTTTCAGGGGCTTGTCGCTGTTCTTCTGCAGCTCCCTGAAAGATTCGTAATACAGTTTCGCGGCATCCACGCTGCTCACGGCAAACATGGCATTGAAGCCTTTCGCCCCAATTTGCAGGCGGTGGGTTTTTTGCCGGAAATTGTTCAGGATGTACTGGGTAATCTCGCGGATGCGGTCGGGGTGCAACAAGGCCTGCTTGTTTTCCGCTGCGCTGAGATTTTTCTCGTCCTGCTCGGTTTCAATGGCTTTGAACTGTGGGCGCACGTCGTTGTAGTCTACCTTGAACTTCAGCACTTTTTCATCACGAATGGCATCGGTGATGACATAAGAGTGCAACTCACGACCAAACACGCTGGCGGTGGTTTCTGCGCCCAGGGCATTTTGCGGGAAGATCGGCGTGCCGGTAAAGCCAAACTGATAGAACTTCTTGAACTTTTTCTTCAGGTTTTTCTGTGCTTCACCGAACTGGCTGCGGTGGCATTCATCAAAAATGAAGACCACCTGCTTGCCATAGATAGGCAGGTCACCTTCGCTCTTCATCAGGTTATTGAGCTTCTGGATGGTGGTGACGATGATCTTGTTGTCGTCCTTATCCAGGTTGCGCTTGAGGCCCGCGGTGCTGTCAGAGCCGTTCACGCTATCCGGTGAAAAGCGTTGGTATTCCTTCATGGTCTGATAGTCCAGATCCTTACGGTCCACCACGAAGAACACCTTGTCGATAAATTCCAGCTCGGTGGCCAAACGCGCCGCCTTGAAACTGGTCAGGGTCTTGCCAGAGCCAGTAGTGTGCCAAATGAAGCCGCCGCTTTCCGTATTGCTCCAGTTCTTGGCCTGCCAAGCGCTCTTGATCTTCCACAGAATGCGCTCGGTGGCGGCAATCTGATAAGGGCGCATCACCAGCAGCGTGTTGCTGACATCAAACACCGAGTAATGCAGCAGCACATTAAGCAGGGTGTGCTTCTGGAAGAAGGTGGCGGTAAAGTCTTTCAGGTCCTTGATCAGGCTGTTATCCGCCTTCGCCCAGTTCATGGTGAAGTCGAAGCTGCTCTTGTTGCGCTGGGCAGTGTTGGCGAAATAACGGCTGTCGGTGCCGTTGGAGACCACAAACAGCTGCAAATACTTGAACAAGGAGTGTTCACTATTGAAACTCTCCTTGCTGTAGCGATGTACCTGGTTAAAGGCTTCACGAATCGCCACGCCGCGCTTCTTTAATTCCACCTGAACCAGTGGCAGACCATTGACCAGAATCGTCACGTCATAGCGATTAGCGTGGCTACCGGTCTGCTCGAACTGCTTGATCACCTGCACTTTGTTGTGGGCAATGTTTTCCTTGTCCAGTAGGTAGATGTTCTGGATATGCCCGTCGTCGAAGACAAAATCGTGAATGTAATCGTCGTGAATCTTGCGGGTTTTCTCGACGATGCCATCGCTGGGCTTGTCCAGCCAGGTCTCCGCAAAGCGCAGCCACTCACCGTCTGAAAACTGCACGCTGTTGAGCGCCTGTAGCTGCACACGCACATTGGCCAGCAAGGCTTCAGGGGTATTCAGCGTAGGCAGGAACTCATAGCCCTGATTGACCAAATCCTGAATAAACTCGCGCTCCAGATCGCCTTCGCTCTGGTAGCTTTCTGCGACCTTCCATTCCTGAATGTACTTATCCAGAACGATGAAGTTGTTGGATTCAGCAATTGGCTTGGCGTAATCAACCATTTTGTTGTTCCTGCTGCCAGTAGCCATAGGTATTCAGATTCCTAAGCAGGAGACCAACCATCTCTCTCTCGGGCGGTGTCGGTTCTGCGATCTCTTCGTTGGACAAGGTGTTGTGAGGATAAAAATTCATAATCCTACTGGCGTATGCTTTTTGTTGATCGCTCGGCAACAGGTCGGACCAACTCCGATACCCAAGAAAATTGGCGGTTTTTTCATACAGATTGCGCAACAGTGCAAAATGGTAGCGCTGCACGTTATTTGCATCTACGGCCTGCTGGATAAGATTTTTGATGTGCAGATGGTATGAAAAGCTTTTGTTTGAATCGCCTTTTTTCTCTTCAAGAGAAAATGTGCCATCATCCAAGCGACTCAGAATATGACCGCCTTTAGCGTCGACCTCGTTATAAAGCACGTTGTAAAACAATGGGCTATGGGTCGATACGATGAACTTGACATCTGATGCACTCGATTTGATCAGTTGCCCCAGGTTTACGGCCAACTGAATCAGATGATTCTCATCCAGTGAACTTACCGGGTCATCAATAAATACATACTCAAGCTCATTGAAGTGGGCTGTTTCGCGATCAGCCGGCTCGGCAACATTGAGCACACCAATCACCTGCTCAAGCAGCGTGTAGAAAATGCTCCAGATAAAGTTGCTTTCCTCGCCTTTGGAGATTTTCAGGTTTCCAGAATGCGTGGCATCACCGCGTTCCATCGAAAACGTGACCTCCGAGAAGGCTTTGATGGCGATGTCTTTGCCGTCTTTATCTTTTTCTTTTCGTTCGGCATTAAAACGTGGCGTGAGCTTGTCGTTGGCGTAACGCTGAAAAGTGGAGATGATGTTCTGGTCTTGCCCTTGATCCTTCAGAACCCAGTCCGTAAAGGTGTTGGGTTGAATCTTCAGCCTGGGCTCTGCGTCTCCCGCCAAGTCGTTATCCCAATAGAACAAGTCTTCGGTGAAGGCGTTGTAATACAGTATCTTGTTACGCGACAACCCAGGTTGGTCCGCATCATCTTCTCCGGCAATCCCATCAGTTTTGGGTGCGATGAGCTGCTTGAACTCCCGCGACAGGCGCGTCTTTCCCGTGCCGTTGAAGGCATAGATCAGTTGCACCTTCTTCTTGGTGTCTTTCAGTTCCTGGGCGATTTCCGTTAGCGTCTTGCCCATGTTAGGCGTCTACCTCTTCCAGCTTGGGGAAGCTCAACAGCAGATCGCGGTAATACTCGTATTGCTTCTGGCGCAGCTCGATTTCGCGCGGCAAGCCTTCGCTGATGGAGTTGGTGAGGGCGTCGAATTTATCCAGGATGGCGACGATGCGAGCTTGTTCTGCAAGTGATTTTTCAGGGTCGCTTGGGCATGGCAGGGGTATTTTTATATCCTTAATCATCGGCTTGGTAAGCTGAGGTATGCCAGCCTCTGAAACTTTGTAATTATTCTCAATGGTTTTCATGAAGTAGTAGGCATACTTCAGATTCAATCTAATTTTCGGCGTCAAAACCAGCAGCCGCACTATCGGGAAAAATGGTCTGTCTCTGAAGCTGGTCCAGCCGATCGTGCCTCTCGCAGATATGGTTAGGCTCGGTTTTTCAATCTTGGCTTTATCCGTCCATCCATATAAGGATTTATCTCCTATCCCATTGGACAGAATTGGGATATTAAATTCTTCTGTCTCAGATTCTGATAGTGCATCTTTTGGGACGTCGCCGCCTGCAAAGATATCAAACACTTCTTCCAAAAACTTCCACTCCACTGCACCTTCTTCAAAACTCAACAATTGATCGCGATAGTAGTTGTATTGTTTTTTACGAGCGGTCAGCTCGGCGGTCAGCTCGGCGGTCAGCTCGGTGAAGGCGTCCAGAATGCGAACGATTTTGGCTTGGATTTCAAGCGATTTTTTGGGGTTTTCTGGGCAGGGAATCGGTAGGGGGATTTTTAACATCTCCCCTTTTGTTAGCTTTGACCTGTCTTTGTTGGGCAAATACGGAATGAAATCAACAATACGCAAATAATGGTACAGAAACCTGGTGTTCAGCCCTCGCTTACCACGCGCGACATGCACATGATTATTTGCCCAGAATTTTCCAGTCGCATATTGAATAGAGTAACTTTCCAGGCTTGCCGAACCATCCTCCGCGATTAGGACGTATTCGCCATCGTGGGTGTAACCATCCACATAATCCTGGATATTGTTCGCACCGTAATACGGCGTGTCACCGGTCACGCGTAGCGAAGCCTTTACTGGTCGCCTGGCAGCGTTCGCTACTTCAACAAAGCGCTCATCGCCTAATACCGTCCATTCCACCTCAACGCCATCAAGCCGCTTTCCCAAGAAATTCTCGCTGCTCATCCCTCCAGCTCCTCGCCTTCAATTTTCATGACGATGGCATCAATATCTTTGCGCAGCTGGTCGATCTTGGCGACGGTGGTTTTCAGCTCAGCATTGAGTTGGGCAATGTCCACCGTCTCGCGGTTATCCTTGGCTTCGACGTAGTTGCTGACGGACAGGTTGTAGTCGTTAGCAGCCACCTTCTCAAAAGGTACGGATTGGGCAAAGTGCTCCACGTTCGCCTTGCTGTCGAACACCTGCATGATCTGCTCGATGTGCGTGTCCAGCAGCACGTTGTTATTGGTTTCTTTTTTGAACAGCCCGCTGGCGTCGATGAACTGGGTGGTGGTGTCGGTTTTGTGTTTGGACAGCACCAGAATATTCACGGCGATGGTGGTACCAAAAAACAGGTTGGGCGCGAGCGAAATCACGGTTTCGACGTAATTGTTGTCCACCAGATACTGGCGGATTTTTTGCTCGGCACCGGCCCGGTAGAAGATGCCTGGGAAGCAGACGATGGCGGCGCGGCCTTTGCTGGAAAGATAACTGAGCGCGTGCAGCACAAAGGCAAAGTCGGCTTTAGACTTGGGCGCAAGCACGCCAGCCGGTGCAAAGCGTTCGTCGTTGATCAGCGTGGGGTCGTCTGAGCCTATCCACTTTACCGAATAGGGCGGGTTCGAGACGATGGCATCAAAGGGTTTGTCGTCGCCAAAGTGCGGTTCGATCAGGGTGTTGCCGAGCTGGACGTTGAACTTGTCGTAGTTGATGTTGTGCAAGAACATGTTCATCCGCGCCAGGTTGTAGGTGGTGTGGTTGATCTCTTGCCCGAAAAAACCTTCTTCAATGATGTGCGCATCGAAGTGCTTCTTGGCTTGCAGCAGCAGCGAGCCGGAGCCACAGGCCGGGTCGTAAATCTTATTGACGCTGCTTTGCTTGTGCATGGCCAGCTGGGCAATCAACTTGGACACATGCTGCGGAGTGAAGAACTCGCCACCGGATTTGCCGGCATTGGCGGCGTAGTTGGAGATGAGGAATTCATAGGCATCGCCAAACAGGTCGATGTGGCTGGCGTCAAAGTCGCCAAATTCCAGCTCGGCCACGCCTTTGAGCACCGAAGCCAGACGTGCGTTTTTGTCTCTGACGGTATTGCCAAGGCGATTGCTGGTGGTGTCGAAGTCGGCAAACAGGCCTTTGATATCACGCTCGGAGGGGTAGCCGTTGGCGGATGCTTCAATGGCGGCAAAGATGGCGGCCAAGTCGGTATTCAGGCTTTCGTTGGTGTTGGCGCTGGCGGCCACCTTGGCAAACAACTGGCTGGGGTAGATGAAATAACCCTTGGTCTTGACGGCGTCGTCTTTGATGTCCGGCGTGATGACACTATCGGGCAGTTCGGCATAATTGATGCTGTCATCACCGCCTTCGATGTATGCCGCAAAGTTTTCGCTGATGAATCGATAGAACAGGGTGCCGAGCACGTATTGCTTGAAATCCCAGCCGTCGACGGCGCCACGGACATCGTTGGCGATTTGCCAGATTTGGCGTTGTAGGGCGGCACGTTGTTGGATGCTTGTCATCGTAAAAGTCCAGTTTCAATTCGTTGAGTTTGCCTCACGCATCGGGCGTGAGGCAAAGGAAATGGGGTGGTGCGACCAGGTGCCGCGTTCTATCTCCCGGCCTTTATTGCCTGTGGTCGATAGAACCCTTTGATTCATTGGACCGGTACCATTTATCGCCCAACTTCTATCGCCCAGCTATCGCCGATATGGCGCAGATTGTCCGATAGCCTGGTCATGCCACCGCCCAGTACCGCCGCCAGCGGTTGTTGCCTTCAAAGCGCACGGCGCCGCGTTCGATCAACTCTTCCAGCGCTCTCTTGACTTGCTTCGGGTGAATTTCTCCGCCAACGCGCTTGTGGATATCGCCGATCGCGGATTTTGGATAGCGCTGCAGGTCTTCAAGTACCAGTGCTGCCAAGCGGTGCGGCTCAATACGCTTGAGAGTGGTTTCACCCGTGAAGTTGAGATTGCGCAGCAGGCCGGGGGCAACAAAGTAGCGTGTGGCCTGGGTGCGCCCGGCACTCTGCACCAGATCCCAGTCCAGCAAACGTTTGAGCCAAGGCCGTAGTGCTTCGACTGATGACAGTTCAAGGGTGATTGCCAGCTCGCGAGCAGTCAGCGCATCGTGCTGCGCCAATAGGCCCAGGGCAATCCGCTCGCGCTGGGTGAGTTGATAGGTTTGATCGGCCTTGGCGATGAAGTCGATGACCTCTGGCTTGAGGATGCGACGGCGCACCGTCACCTGCACGCGGTCGTGGGTTTCAATCAACTCCGGTGCCGGACGGCCTTGAGACAGCAGCACCTCGAAAATCTTGTCGAAGCCGCTGCCTTCGCGCTCCATCAATTTGAGGTCGTGAAAAAGGCGGGCGAGATGCTCATTGCGCCGTACCGTTGTATGCAAGACGTTTTGCGGTGTGACACCCAGCGGCAGCGGACCGGGGTTGACCACCTCCAGTCGGTCCGGGTGCAGGTTCAAAAAGATATCGCCGCGCTGGGTGTAGGGGCGATGCACCAGCGCGTTGACCAAGAGCTCGCGTACCACGATCTCGTCGAAGGCGGGCACATTCTGGCGGTACAGCCCATCGGGTAATTCATAGTGCTCGCGGAAGTCAGGTACTTCCAGCCAGACCGCCTCGATCAACTCCATCGGGCTCTGCGTGTGATCGTCCCACACCAACTTGTTGACCTTCTGGCCGTGCTCGTCATACTTGATGAACTGGATCACCGGTGCCGTGGTCAGTTGGGCGCGGTGATGCTGGCGGCCCAGGCAGAGCGCGCCCAGGTTGGTGAGGGACTGCCCCTGCGCGAGTTGATAGTGGTCGAGTAGCTCCTCGTCAGTTTTTTCTTTGACCGATGCCTTGACGCGGTCGGATGCGCGCAAAGCCTGCAGCAGCCTGTCACGCTTGGTGGCATCCACCTCGCTGCGCGGAATATGTAAAGTAGTCTGCGTTTCCCACGGCAGCGCGGAACGCTCGCTGGCCAGTCGCATCACGTCATCGCCCGTGACGGGCTTGCTTTGGTCGGCCACGCGCAGAAAGTAACGGCCGTCGGTGGTGGATGCCACCGCCAGGGCGCGAGGAATGCGCAACTCGATGTACTGACCGCCGCTAGGGGCGGTGACAACATCAGGCAACACGCTGACATTGACGGTGCGTTCGGCAATCTTGCGCCGGATGGTATCAGGCAAATCGGCAGGGATTAACTGGCCTGCGGGTGGTTGGTCCTGCTCATCTTCGATGCCGAGTAGCAGGCGGCCGCCCGTCGCGTTGGCGAAGGCAATGCAGTCCTTGGCCAACTCGCTCCAGTCAGCACTTTTGCCTGTCACAGATTGCAATGACTTCTGGTCGAGGAGTTGCCCTTCCTGACTCAAGCAACGTCCTCCCATGTATTGTTCATAGTCTGCCGCTCCCTGTCTGACCTTTTCTTTCGTCGGCACCAGCAGCACGCACCCAATTATCCACCTCGGAAATCTTGAACTTTCACAGCCGCCCAATCCTGTGCGCTGGTAGGCCTTTACTGTTGATCCACCGATAAATCGAGTCCCGCGTCACCCCGAGATGCTCGGCGATCTGCTCGACCGAACTCCATGGCTCACTCATGGCGAAACTCTGGCAGTAGCGGTTGATTTGGTTGCATAAAGTCTTAACCAGTAGCAAAGGCTGTAATTTATCATGTCTGGCATGCGCGGACTATCTTTTGATGCGGAATGAATCGCTGATTAACTTGGCTCTTACCTGTAGTTCAGCGCGTGAATGGTGGAGTATCAATCACATCACGGAGCCCACGATGAATACCAAGCAGACTGCCATCGACGCCCACCTCGCACATGTCGCCGCCATCCACGCCAAACTGGAATGTCTGCAGCAACTTGCCGGCGACCCTTTCGGTCACGACTCTGATGCCGTCCATTGGGGTCATGTCGGTGATCTCGGTCGGGCTGAGACCGGGCTGGACGAATTTCTGGAGATCTTCGTGTGAAGTAAGCCGCTATGAACCTGACTTTTCCACCGGTGGCTGATGCGAATGATCTTGAAGTATGCCTGCGGCTGTCAGCGTCACGGATCCGTTGGGCGCAATGGCAATGGTCCCGAAGGCCGTGCCGTTTTTTGCCAGAGTGAATGTGGCGCTGGATGTGGTCTGGGTGCCTTCCGATGCCGTGGTGCCGGGGAGCCAACCGGGAATGAAGAAACTGCCGCTGGCGATATACCGGAGCACCGACTGGCTGGCGGACAGGGTTCCTGATGCAGAGGCCTGGATGGTGAACGGGATCTGGCTCCCCAGGCCGGTCACGGTGTGGGGGTGGTACGCCACGCAGGTGGAAATATCCTGAGTGGCTGAGCCATCCAGGTTGAAACTCTGGAATTTTCAGATAAATCGTCTGCCCAATGAGGTTGGTGCTGGTGGGGAGCGTGAATTTGAAGGTCGTGGTGCTGGGCAGGAATGCAAATTGCGCTCCTGCTGCATGGGAAGAAGCGACGGTGCCGTACATCCCCCGGACCAGGGTGGTGAGGTTGTAGTGATTGGCGGTGGTCAGCGATTCAGTCTGATAGGCCAGCAGTTCCCCGTCCACGAAGCACAGCGACAGGCCCTGGGCCGCGGCCGCCAATGCCTGGAAAGATAAAATCAGTAGGCTTTATTGAAAGACGGTTTTTTTGAATGAGCCTGAAGGATTACTGTATGGTCCATACCTTCATCATCTGTGCCAGATACTGTTTTCACAGCCCATAAAACTGGACTTTCCCATGAATCCGCCAAGTCCCGAAGCAGGCAGTTATGCTGCCCGTACATCACCAAATAGTTGCCCTAAGTTACAATCAGCCAAGGCGCATTTTCTTCTCTATTTATTAGCCGAGACAATAGGAACTTTGATGGACACACTCACAATTGCATCCGGGATTGCATCTCTTCTCAGTTTACTTATCCAAATTGTGGATCTGTTTCCAAGGTTTGCGCGTTTTCGTTTGGCCGTCTTCATATTTTTTACTGGAATTTTTCTTGGGAGTTTTCTCCGAGCCTTCGATTCATCCAGTGTAAAACTAAGTATTCAAATCACTGGAATGGGAATTATTATCACTACCATAGGCACTATTGTCGTTGGGTTTTTAGTGGCTGCAGCTTTTTCAGATAAAAATGACAAGAGGTCCGAATTTTATGTTGTCGCCGCTATTGCAGCCGTTGTATTTCTACTTTCTGTATTTTTTAGTTCGGATAATTTCAAGCCGGTCAAGCCACCTGAAGATGGAATAGGGTTGTCTGTGACCGAACTAAATCTACTTTCTGACCACGCGCTACAGAATAAAGATTTTGAGAGGGCGATCATGTATCTTCAAACCATTAAAAACAGGCTACAAAATAATGATGCATTGCCATTTGGTCAATTGCCAGGTTCAGAACCAAGTGGAGACAATGGAGACAAAGAGCAGTTGGAAGTCATAAAGGAAAAGATTAATAAAATCAAGTCTCAAGAATTCAAATAATTTTATGCTGTTGGAGCCTTCATGGAGCGATACAGGAGTTTTAGTTGGTCGCCTCGGGACAGCACAACCCATTCCAAACTCACATCGTGCAACCCCCGACCAGTAAGCCCGCAACGCATTTCTTCACTACTAGGCCCAGCGCCATTTTGTTTATAGCGCGGTGAGATGAACTAATGCTGCCCGTTTCCCATTCGACGACTACAAGTCCTTGTGGAAACTGCTTCGCAGCGTCAATATTGCTGGGCTTCGTGCTTTTGCTCCTCTGGCTGGCTGTGATGGCCTTCGTGGCTATATCACCAAGGGTATTCAAGCGTCCAGCCTGCGGCTTTGAAGTACCTGCATAGGCTTAGTCTTGATGGGAACGACCCCGCGTTACCTTTGCCCGATTTTTTGCCGCTCTCCAGACAGATGGTGAACGATCCAGAACCTATCGGCCATTCTGCTTGCGCAAAGGCATGGATGCTGTCGCGGATTGCCCGCCACTCGGCTGACTCGGAAAATTTTCCACGTTGCAACAGTACGACTGTCTCTACGATCTTCATGACCAGTCCAAAAGTCTCATTGATACTTATTCGGCATATAAAGCGATATAGGGCTGCGTAAGCCGACCAGAATAACATCCTCGGTCAGTTTTTCGCAGGAGACAGATTGCGCAAAATAACGGGAACAGAATGAAATATTCAAACCGCTGTCTTGACCACATAGATGTTGAACGCCACATTCGCCAGCGTCGCATCTGGCGTTGAGGGTGCGGTGAGGGTCAGCACATCGCTCGTCGTGAAGTTGGTTTGATTCGCGGCTGTCAGGGTGATGCTACCGTTGGGCGCAATGGCAATGGTCCCGAAGGCCGCGCCGTTTTTTGCCAGAGTGAATGTGGCGCTGGATGTGGCCGGGGCGCCTTCCGATGCCGTGGTGCCGGGGAGCCCGGCGGGAATGAAGAAACTGCTGCTGGCGATATACCGGAGCACCGACTGGCTGGCGGACAGGGTTCCTGAGACGGAGGCCTGGATGGTGAACGGGATCTGGCTCCCCAGGCCGGTCACGGTGTAGGGGTACGCCACGCAGGTGGAAATATCCTGGGTGGCCGAGCCATACAGGTTGAAACTCTGGAATTTCAGATAAATCGTCTGCCCAACAAGGCTGGTGTTGGTGGGG
>NZ_DAHVHV010000031.1:0-353 GCF_027317285.1 Ferrovum sp.
CACGAGTTCTTCAGCGTCAGAAAACGGATCCACGAGACTCCCCCATCGGATTTGGTGGAGCCATTATAGAGGCCTCCCGCAGAAGAGAACAGTTTTAATGCACGCTTTCCGCCAGATCTTCTTCGAACTCGAGATGAATCCTGTCCTCCTCGGTCAGATCGACCTCCACCTTCCCGCCCTGTGCCAGACGCCCAAACAGCAATTCATCGGCCAGGGCGCGCCGGATCGTATCCTGGATCAGGCGGGCCATGGGGCGCGCACCCATCAGAGGATCGAAGCCGCGGCGCGCCAGGTAGGCCCGCAACCGCTCGGTAAAGGTGGCCTCCACGCGTTTCTCGTGCAACTGGGACTCG
>NZ_DAHVHV010000031.1:363-24931 GCF_027317285.1 Ferrovum sp.
TTGCATGAGGAACTTGTCCACCACCCGCAGGATGATGTCGCGGTCCAGGGGAGCGAAGGAAATTCGTGCATCCAGACGATTGCGAAACTCGGGAGAGAACAGGCGCTTGATTTCCTTCTCCTCATCTCCCTGGGTTTGCGCGCTCATGAAACCGATGCTGGCATGGGTCAAAGCCTCGGCCCCCGCATTGGTGGTCATGATCAGGATGGTGTTCCGGAAATCCGCCTTGCGCCCGTTGTTGTCCGTCAAGGTCCCGTGGTCCATCACCTGAAGCAGTATATTGGTGATGGAAGGATGCGCTTTTTCGATTTCGTCCAGCAACAGGACCGAATACGGGTTCCTGGTGATGGCTTCCGTCAGCAATCCGCCCTGATCGAACCCCACATAGCCCGGTGGCGCGCCAATGAGGCGGGAGACGGCATGGGGCTCCATGTACTCGGACATGTCGAAACGGATCAGTTCCACTTTCAGGACGTAGGCCAGTTGGCGGGCCACTTCCGTCTTGCCCACCCCCGTCGGCCCGGAAAACAGAAAGGACCCCACGGGCTTCTGGGGATTCCCCAACCCGCTCCGCGCCATTTTGATGGCGGCACTCAAGGCGTCGATGGCCTGGTCCTGGCCGAAAACCACCGCTTTCAGGTCACGATCCAGCGTCCTGAGCGCGGCGCGGTCGGAGCGGGTAATGTTGTGCGCGGGAATGCGGGCGATCTTGGCGACGATCTCCTCGATTTCCCCCTTGCCGATCCATTTGCGTTGACGGGACTTGGGCAGGATGCGTTGCGCGGCACCGGCTTCGTCGATCACATCGATGGCCTTGTCCGGCAAATGGCGATCATTGATGAAACGGGCGGCCAGTTCCGCCGCACTGGTAATGGCCGCTTCAGTATAGCGCACCCCGTGATGCGTCTCGAAGCGGGACTTCAGCCCGCGCAGGATCTGCACCGTTTCCTCCACGGAAGGTTCGTTCACCTCCACCTTCTGGAACCGTCGGGCCAGGGCATGGTCCTTCTCGAAAACCCCGCGAAACTCCGTATAGGTCGTCGCGCCGATGCAACGCAAACTGCCTTTCGACAGCGCGGGCTTCAGCAGGTTGGAAGCATCCAGGGTCCCCCCTGAAGAGGCGCCCGCGCCGATCAACGTATGAATCTCGTCGACGAACAGGATGCTGTAGGGATCTTCCTGCAACCGTCTGAGCACCGCCTTGAGGCGTTGTTCGAAATCCCCCCGGTATTTGGTTCCAGCCAGCAGAGCCCCCATGTCGAGGCTGTAAACCGTGGCGGACCTGAGAATTTCCGGCACTTCCCCGTTCACGATGCGCGAGGCCAGTCCTTCGGCGATGGCCGTCTTACCCACGCCCGCCTCTCCCACCAGGAGGGGATTGTTCTTGCGGCGGCGGCACAGGATCTGGACGACCCGTTCCACTTCCCGATCCCGTCCGATGAGGGGGTCGATTTTTCCTGCGATCACCTGTGCATTGAGATCCACCGTAAAACTCTGCAATTCCCGCCCGGCGCCCGTGTCGTTCTCTCCATCGGCGGTTGCCTCCTCTTTCTGGGCGGATGCGGAATTTTTCACCTTGCTCACGCCGTGGATCATGAAGTTCACCATATCCAGGCGGGTGATACCCTGCTGATTGAGGAAGAACACCGCATGGGAATCCTTTTCCCCACAGATGGCCACCAGCACGTTGGCGCCAGTCACTTCCTTCTTGCCCGAGGACTGGACATGCAGGATGGCGCGCTGGATGACCCGCTGAAAACCCAGCGTGGGCTGGGTGTCCACCGTCCCGGTTCCCTCCGTCTGGGGATTGTTTTCCTGAATGAAGGTGCTCAACTTTTCGCGCAGCCCCCCGACATCGGCACCACAAGCCTGCAATACCTCGAGTGCGGCGGCATTTTCCGTCAAGGACAACAACAGATGCTCCACGGTAATAAACTCGTGGCGCTTCTGACGCGCGTCCACAAAGGCCATGTGCAGACTGACTTCCAGTTCCTGGGCAATCATGATCCCCGTTCCTCCATGATACATTGCAAAGGGTGTTGCGCCGCCCGTGCCAGCGTGACGACACGCGCCACCCGCGTTGCGGCAATATCCCGCGGATAAGTGCCGCAGAGTCCACGACCCTCCGTGTGAACCTGCAACATGACTCGCACTGCCGCCTCCTGCCCCAGACCAAATACCCGCCCGAGCACATCCACCACAAATTCCATGGGGGTGTAGTCGTCATTCAGCAACAGGACATCAAAGAGTGGCGGCGGACTCACCCGAACCTCTTTCCTTTCCAGCACCGTTGTCAGTTCCCGACTCATCCCCCCCCCTCACCCGGATCCACCGTGAGGAAATTCACTGTCCCCCGGCTCCCTTTCCCCCCGTCCTCTGGAGATATGGTTTCAGTCTAAACTTTTCAAGAATTTTCGCAACCCCCTCACTCAAAAAGTTCATTTCTGATCATTTTTTGCACAAAACCACCCTTTTTCCAAAAAAAACCCGGATCCCCCCTTGACGATCAGCACCAAACTCGCGTAAAAGTGCAACTGGAGTTTGGTTCCAAGTTGTCTGCATCACCGGTTTTGCCGTTTGCTGGCCTTGAAACTCAAACCTTATCCGGGTTTTTAAGGCCCAAATCATCACAGGAAAGCAAACATGGCAACAGGTACAGTCAAGTGGTTCAACGATTCCAAAGGTTACGGTTTCATCACTCCCGATGACGGAAGCGAAGATCTTTTCGCTCATTTCTCCGCCATCCAGATGGGCGGGTTCAAGACCCTGAAGGAAGGCCAGAAGGTCTCCTTCGATGTTACCCAAGGCCCCAAAGGAAAACAAGCCTCGAATATTCAAAACGCTTAGTTGCGTGAACGGGACTTGACCGTCCCGTCATCATTCAGGCCAGGTTCCTTCCGCTTCGGCGGTTGAATCTGGCCTTTTTTGTGTCCGCCCCCCTCCCATCAACCCGATCCTTCTCCATGGCACCGGCGCAAGGCCACCTTGTCCACCTTGCCCGTGGCGGTATAGGGCAGGCTGTCCACCACCAGGAATCGGTCGGGGAGACTCCAGCGCGCCACATGCTGCGCCAGGTGTTGTCGTAATTCTTCTTCCGTCACCCCCCTTCCGGCTTCCAGCACCATGATCAGAAGGGGGCGTTCCCCCCAATGCGGGTCAGGAAAGCCGATCACTGCCGCTTCCCGCACGGCAGGATGAAGCAAGGCCGCCTGTTCCACCTGAACCGAACTGATCCATTCCCCGCCGCTTTTGATCAGATCCTTGACACGGTCCGTGATCTGCAGGAATCCGTCCTCGTCCAGGGTAGCCACATCACCGGTCGGAAACCAGGCCCGCCCCGCGCCTCGCGCCTCCTTCCAGTAATGTTCACAAATCCACGGACCACGCACCTCCAGATGGCCGGGGGTTTTTCCATCCCGGGCCACTTCCCGTCCCGCGCTGTCCCTCAGGCGCATGTCCACGCCGAAGGGCGGACGCCCCGATTTCTCCAGCCAGCGCCAGCGCGCCTCGCCGGACAACCCCATCTGGGCCCGTTTGGGGCTCATGAGCGCCGCCACCGGACTGGTTTCCGTCATCCCCCATCCCGGCCGAACCGGCACCTTTTGTTCCTGTTCGAAATACCGCACCAGCGCCGGGGGACAGGCCGCCCCCCCCACGCCGAGCAGGCGCAGATGATTCAGTTTCAGCGCCTGCGCCTGCAGAAAGGACATCAAACCGCGCCATACCGTGGGAACGCCCGCACTGATCGTGACCTCCTCGCGTTCCAGCAGGGCATACAGGGTCGCGCCCTCCAGCCAGGGACCGGGCAAGACCAGTTTCGCCCCCACCAGAGCCGCCGCATGGGGAAACCCCCACGCATTGGCATGGAACAGGGGAACCACCGGCAATACCGAGTCGCAGGCAGAAAATCCGAGGCTGTCGGGCAAGGCCACGCTCATGGCATGAAGTACGGTGGAGCGGTGGGAATACACGACCCCCTTGGGTCGCCCCGTGGTTCCAGAGGTGAAACACAGACCGGCGGCCTGTTCCTCCGGCCAGTCCGGCCAGTCGAAACGCCCGTTTTCTTCGGCCAGCAGGGCTTCGTAGTCGAACCAGGCCCCCAGGGCCGGCGCACAGGCCTCTCCGGGTTCACCCATCAGGATGACCCAGGGCAAACGTACCCCCAGGTTCTCCAGGGTCTGCAACAGCGGCAGATGCCGGGCATCGGCCAGCAGTCCCACGTCCTGTGCATCCTGCAGGATTTGGACCAATTGCTCCGGAAACAGGCGTGGGTTGAGAGTATGGCAAATCGCCCCAATCCCCGGGATCGCATAATACGCCTCGAGATGGCGGTGATGATTCCAGCCCAGCGTGCCCACCCGATCCCCCGGACGCACCCCCAGACGAATCAGCGCCTGGGCCAGGCGACGGGCACGCTGGTCGATCTCTTCCCAACCAAAGGTGACTCCTTCCTGAGGCGCGCGCTGGGAAACCACGGCAGTTTTACCGTGCCAGCGCGCCGCGTGCTCCAGCAGAGCGGAAACCAGCAGCGGACGTCCCATCATGGAACCGATCACCTTTCCTCCCTCCTCATACGCTTCTCTCCTGCATGGTCTGATCCTCGATGATTTTGCACAGCCGCCGCCTCGTATTATACTAGGGGACATGAACGCCATCCCTCTCCTGCGCACTTCTCTCCAAACCCCGTGAACGGTGCGCCTGGAGTGTCCCCATGACACATCTTTACGACCTCCCGGTCCAGACCCTGCAGTGTTACGTCACGGCCAGTTATCCCTGCAGTTACCTGGAGGGACAGAGCGCACGCTCCCAGGTCGTGACCCCTGGCCCTCTGATCGACCAGGAGTTGTACAGTGTTCTGGTGGAAAACGGCTTTCGGCGCAGCGGACTTTTTACCTACCGCCCCCACTGTCACCACTGCCGCGCCTGCATTCCCGTACGAATCCGGGTACAGGATTTCGTCCCGTCGCGCATTCAGCGCCGGGTCTGGAAACGGCACCGGGCCCTGGAGGTACGCTCGCTGCCCTTGTGTTTCGAACCGGAGCATTTTTCGCTCTATACCCGATACCAGCAGGCACGTCACCGGGAAATCACCCAGGATCGCACCGGGGAAGATCAGTACCGCCAATTCCTGCTACAATCTTCCCTGCCTACCCGTCTGGTGGAGTTTCGTGAAGCAGGACAGTTGCGCATGGTCAGTTTGATCGATGAACTGGCCCAGGGACTTTCTTCGGTTTACACCTTCTATGAGCCGGACATGCCCGGAACTTCCTACGGCACCTATAACATTCTCTGGCAGATCGAGGAATGTCGAAGCCAGCGACTTCCCTGGCTCTATCTGGGTTACTGGATTCGTTCCTGCACCAAAATGACTTACAAAAGCCGCTTCCAGCCCCTTGAAGCCTGGGTTTCAGGTGCCTGGACTTCGTTCCCTGAACTGCTCGAATCCCCCGACTCGCCGATACGCTGACCCCTCCCGATGCTTTATCCCATTGCGCGCTCCCTGCTGTTTTGCCTCGATCCGGAAACCGCCCATATCCTGTCCCTGACTGCCCTGGACCAGGCGGCCCGATGCGGTCTGGTCAAACCCGGACATCTGGTTGCCACCCGCCCCCGTACCGTCATGGGGCTGACCTTTGCCAATCCGCTGGGAATTGCCGCCGGCCTGGACAAGAACGGAACCTTCATTCAGGGCCTTGCCGCCCTCGGCGTCGGGTTCATCGAAGTCGGTACGGTCACCCCCCGTCCGCAGGACGGGAACCCCCGTCCCCGTGTCTTCCGCCTCCCGGCGGTGGAAGGATTGATCAACCGCCTGGGGTTCAACAATCATGGCGTGGCCGCACTGGTGGGACAGGTCCGCCAGCGACGTCCGTCCGCCCTCCTCGGCATCAATATCGGCAAAAACTTCGATACGCCTCTGGAACGCGCGGTGGAGGATTACCGCGCCGCACTCGTGGCGGTGGCCCCCCACGCCGATTACGTCACGGTCAACATCTCCTCTCCCAACACTCAAAACCTGCGCCAACTGCAGGGAAGCGAGGCCCTGCCCCCGCTCCTGAACGCCCTTCATGAAGAACGACTCCGGTTGGTGGAACGGCTGGGACGTCCCCTGCCCATTGCCATCAAGATCGCGCCCGACCTCACGCCCGACGCCCTGACGGAGATTGCCCGGATTCTGGTGGAAGCCCATATGGATGCGGTGATCGCCACCAATACCACGATTGCCCGGGATCCCGTCCTGCACTTGCCCCATGGACAGGAAACAGGGGGATTGAGCGGCGCGCCTCTCCATGAAAAATCCCTGGCCGTGGTGGCCCATCTGGCTCGAGCGCTGGACGGGGCCCTGCCCATCATCGGCGTCGGCGGCATCACCAGCGCGGCGCGGGCCCAGGCCATGCTGGCCGCCGGGGCCCAACTGATTCAGGTCTATACCGGCCTGATCTATCGGGGTCCGGACCTGATCCGCGAGATTCTGGACAGTGACCGTCCGACATGAATCCCACCCTGGCCACCCGCCGGCAAATTGCGCTGATCGATGAAACCCGCTGCATCGGTTGTTTCAAGTGTCTGCGCGCCTGTCCCGAGCAGGCCATCGTGGGCGCTGCACGCTGGATGCATACCGTCCTGCGCGCACTGTGTACCGGTTGTGAAAACTGTCTTCCGCCCTGCCCGGAAAACTGCATTACCTTTTTACCCGCCGCTCCCCTCGATGACTCCTGCCCGATGCCAACAACTGTTTGAACGATTGGCGCAGGCCAATCCCCATCCCACCACCGAACTGGTCTGGCACACCCCTTTTCAGTTGCTCCTGGCCGTCCTCCTGTCGGCCCAGTCCACCGATGTGGGCGTCAACCGGGCCACCGCGCCCCTGTTTCCCACCCTGCAGACTCCGCAGGACTTGCTGGCGCTGGGATCGACGGCCTTTGAACACGCCATCCGTTCCCTCGGACTGTACCGCACGAAGGCGCGCCATGCCCTTGAAATGGCACAACTTCTGGTGGATCGACATGGCGGTCGGGTACCGGAGACTCGGAAGGAACTGGAAGCCTTGCCCGGCGTGGGACGAAAAACCGCCAATGTCGTCCTCAATACCCTCTACGGCCACCCCACCATCGCCGTGGATACCCACGTCTTCCGGGTAGCCAACCGGACCGGACTGGCGCGCGGAACCACGCCCCTGGCCGTGGAGCAGGCCCTGTTACGGGCGGTGCCTGCGCCTTTTCTGCAGCATGCCCACCACTGGCTGATCCTGCTGGGGCGACACGTCTGCCTGGCACGGGCACCGCGCTGTGGCGCCTGCCCGATCCAGGATCTCTGTGACACGGGGAAAACCCATGTTTGATCCCAGCCGCGAAGAAGTCCGGAAATTTTTCATGGGTGCCTGGCAGGGCCACCGCAGCGGACGCCTGCTGAGCCCCCTGGAAGCACTGGCTGCGGAGGTCATTCAACACCACCCCGAATTTCACCCACTGCTCGAATCGGATTCCGAAGAGACGCTGGCACGCACCTGGGGGCCGGAGGATGGCGGCATGAATCCCTTTTTGCACCTGTCCCTGCATCTTGCCCTTGAAGAACAACTGGGCATCGACCACCCCCCCGGCATCAGCGCCATTTTTCAGCGCCTGTGCCAGACCACCCGCGACGAACACGAGGCTCGTCACCGCCTGCTGGAGTGCCTGGGACAAATCCTGTGGGAAGCCCAACGCCAGGGAACCCCGCCCGACCAGGAACGTTATCGCCAGTTACTGCAGGCTACCCTGTCCTCCTCCTGACCCTTCGGGCCGCCACAGTCCCCGCCCGCCACTGGCCTGGTCGATACGTTCCAGTTGGGTGCGGTGGGCTTCCATTTCCATCTCGGTCGCCCGCGCCACGCGCAACCGATGCGCCGAAGCCGAGGCGACGTAACCGGGCATCTGCATCGAACCCGGCGAGGTTTCTTCGGGCATCAGCAGATTTTCCTGGCCGCGCGTCATGGCCAGATAGACCTCACCCAGCAATTCGGCATCCAGCAGCGCCCCGTGGAAGGTGCGGTGGGCATGATCGATGTCGTACCGTTCGCACAGGGCATCCAGACTGTTGCGTTTGCCCGGAAACAGTTCGCGTGCCACCTTGAGGGAATCCACCAACACGCCCGCCGGCAGATGCGCCAGCAAGGCAGGTTTTCCCAGCAGACCCAACTCGTGATCGAGAAAACCCAAATCGAAGGCAGCGTTGTGAATGACCAGACCGTCCAGGGCCATTCCCCCGGAGGAATCACACAGGAACTCGATGAGACTTTCAGCCACCGCGCCGAAGGGGGGTTTGTCCTTCAAAAAATCCGTCGTCAGACCATGTTTTTCCAAAGCGCCCGGATCACTGTCCCGCCCCGGATCAACGTAATGATGCCAGGTACGCGCACGACGCCGGGCAACGATTTCCACCAGGCCGATTTCCACCAGCCGATGCCCCTGACGCGGATCCAATCCGGTGGTTTCGGTATCGAGCATCACCCAGCGCATACCCGCCCCCTTTCTTCCAGACCGCGCCGCGCCAACGCATCGGCCCGTTCGTTCCCCGGATCCCCTGCATGACCCTTGACCCAGTACCAGGAAATCCGGTGACGCTGGGTTGCCTCCCAGAGTATCTGCCACAAATCGGCATTCCGCACCGGCTTGCGGGCAGAAGTGAGCCAACCATTGCGACGCCAGGCATGAATCCATTCCTGGATCCCCTTCTGGACATATTGGGAGTCGGTATACAGTTCCACTTCACAAGGCCGGGTCAGGGCAGTCAATCCTTCGATGACGGCCTGCAATTCCATGCGATTATTGGTGGTTTGCGCCTCCCCCCCCCAGAGTTCGCGCTCCCCGCCCGCACTGCGCAACCACACGCCCCAGCCCCCCGGTCCGGGGTTGCCACTGCACGCCCCGTCCGTGTAGATTCGAACCACACTCATGACTGGGGCGATACCGGCACCGCTTTGGGGCGAGGCAAGAGAGGGATCACGTTGTCCTGCGCCGAGGAGGATTGTGCTCCTTGCCGACGGACCCCCGCACTGCGTACCGCGGCAGCCAGGGAAGGATCCACCACGTTCTGGGGCTGCCAGCGCGGCGTGATCAGGCGCATGGCATGCACCCGCTTGACCGCCTGCAGCAGATAAATGCCACCGCCCACCCCCCACCAGCGATCGCCCGCTGGCTCCATGAAACGGAAACGGTGCAACCAGCGGGCGCTGGTAAAGGGCGGCGCGTAAGCGCCAAATCGCCCGCCATCCACCTCGAAACTCAGCAAGGCCAGCCAGTCCTTGAGACGGGGGAGACTGATGAAGTGTCCCGACCACGGGGACACCCGTCGGTCCAGGGTAAACAACTGACGGAGGCCCCACAAACTGCGCGGATTGAAGCCCACGATGACCAATCGCCCCTCGGGGCGCATCACCCGATCCACCTCGCGCAACAGGGCGTGAGGATGTTCCGTAAACTCCAGGGCATGGGGCATGACCACGAGATCCAGACTCTGGGTAGCCAGGGGCAGGGCACAGGGTTCGGCCTGGAGGGTTCCTCCCGGACTTGCGCTCACCGTCATATGATGCGGGATCCGGTTGGTGCGCAACCCGTCCAGATGCGACCAACCGATCTGCAGCGCATTGAAGCCGAAGAGGTTCGCCACCGCCTGATCGAGCATGTCCTGCTCCATCTGGAGCACATACTGCCCCAGGGGAGTCTCGAGCCAAGCGTGCAGGTTTTTCTGTTCCATGACAAAATTGTAGTCCAAATCCGGTTCTTTGTGGAAAATGCCTAACTCTTTCTCTATCGTTCCGATCCCCGCCTTCGCCGACAATTACCTGTGGTTGGTCCACAATGACCGCAAGGCGTGGATCGTCGACCCCGGAGAGGCCGCCCCCATCCTGACCGCCCTTCAGCGGGGTCATCTGGAACTGGAGGGCATCCTTCTCACCCATCACCATGCGGATCATTGCGGCGGGGTGGCGGAACTGTGCGCCCGCTTCCCCGGCCTGACGGTCTACGGCCCTGCGGCAGAAGCCATCCCGGGCACGACCCACCCCCTTCGCGCAGGAGACGAGATCTCCCTGACCTCCCTGGGTTTGACCCTAACGGTACTGGAAGTTCCCGGACATACCCTGGGACATGTGGCCTATCTGGGCCAGGATTGCCTCTTTTGCGGAGATACCCTGTTTGCGGCCGGTTGCGGTCGAATCTTTGAAGGAACGCCCGCCCAGATGTTTCACTCCCTGGCGCAACTGGCTGCCCTGCCTGACGAAACCGCCGTCTATTGTGCGCATGAGTACACGGTGTCCAATCTGGCCTTTGCCGCGCGGGTGGACCCGCACAATCCGGAACTCCAGAACTGGGCAAGGGAGGCTCGGGCTCAACGGGCGCGCGGGGAACCCACCCTGCCCAGCCGGATCGGTCGCGAACGGCGTGCCAATCCCTTCCTGCGCAGTGCCGATGCCGCTCTGACCCCGGCGCTGGATCATTACCTGGGCCATCCCGTGGGCACCGACCCACTGACTCGTTTCACGGTTCTACGCGCCTGGAAAAATCAGTGTTGACCCGAATTCCGGTCCTTCTGGCGCTGTTATTCTGGATGGGTCCCGGCTGGGCCCAGGACCCGCCTCCTTCCTCCCTTTCCTCGCCCACGCCGGCACTCGTGAGCGAAGACGAACCTCAGGATCCCGGCCTGGACGACCTCGATCCGTCCCCCGATCCCGAATTACCCCCCCAGGCCAGCGACCAGGCGCCGCCGGGAGAGGTCTGGGACCGGATCCGCAGCGGATTCGCCCTGCCCGATCTGACGGATGAGCAGGATAGCCGGTTGGTGGCCAAACAGATTGCCTGGCTTGCCGCCCGCCCGGATTATGTGGAAAGGACCCTCAACCGCAGCCGGATGTACCTCTTTTTCATTGTCAGCGAAGTCCAGCGCCGGGGCATGCCCACCGAAATCGCGCTCCTGCCTCTGGTGGAAAGCGCCTATAACCCCCATGCCCTGTCACGCAGCCAGGCTTCGGGCATCTGGCAGTTCATCCCCTCCACGGCCCGTCTCTTCGGCCTGCACAAGGATTGGTGGTACGACGGACAAAAGGATGTGGTCGCCACCACTTACAGCGCCCTGGACTATCTCCAGCGCCTGTATGACGAATTTCACTCCTGGGACCTGGCGCTGGCAGGCTACAACTGCGGAGAAGGAAAAATCCGTCGCGAAATTGCCTACAACCGTGCCCGCCAGTTGCCTGTTGACTTTGGTCACCTCAACCTGTCCGACGAAACCCGCAATTATGTCCCCCGTCTTCTGGCCGCCAAGGCCATCGTCCTCTCCCCGGAACATTATGGCCTCATCCTTCCGCCCATTCCGGATGAACCTTACTTCTCTTCCATCACCACCCACAAGAAAATCGACACCAAGGTCGCTGCCCAACTGGCGGGCTTGAGCGTGGACGATTTTCTGATGTTGAATCCCGGTTTCAACCGGCCCCTGATCCAGCTCAGCGCCAACCGGACCACGACGATCCTGGTTCCCGTGTCCGCCGCCAGTTCCTTCATCGCACATCTGGATGACCCGGACCTCACCCTGGTGTCCTGGCAAACCCGCCAGTTGCAGCGGGGTGAGCCCATCGATCGGGTGGCCCATGAATACGGAATGAGCAGTGAGGAACTGAAACGCATCAACGGCATTGCGCCCAACCGTAGAATTGCCAGCGGCGGCGTCATTCTGGTCCCCCTTTCAAAAACGGCGGAAACCGGTCCTTCCTGCGCCTCCCCCCGATCTTCCCGCCAGCCCCCCGGAAGCCGAGCTCTCCACGCCGCCCACGAAGCATCCGCCTGCGCGCAACCCACAGGCCCATAAAAAAACCAGTCGGGCCCATGCTCTCCGTGGCAAAGGCCATTCAAAACCGGCCCGAGGTTCCTCTGCCAAAACCACGACGCAAACTTCCACCACCCGAACGCATCCTGCACTTCACAAAACCCATGGACGAGATCGTCACCCAACTTCCTCCCCCCCTCATTCTTCTCCTTGAGCGGAGAGGGGAATGCCCTGAGGAACGGCTTTGAGCAACTGCTGGGTATAGGGATGGTGCGGACGCGCATAGAGGTCTTCCGCGCTTCCCCGTTCCACGACCTGCCCGGCGTATAGAACCAGGATTTCATCGGCCATGAACCGAACCACGGCGAGATCGTGGGAAATGAACAGCAGGCTGAGGTCGAGTTCG
The DNA here is from genome assembly GCF_027317285.1 of Ferrovum sp. NCBI lineage: Bacteria > Pseudomonadati > Pseudomonadota > Betaproteobacteria > Ferrovales > Ferrovaceae > Ferrovum > Ferrovum sp. The sequence continues at coordinate 12,569 of NZ_DAHVHV010000031.1, forward strand.
TCCTGCAGATCCCGTAACAGATTCAACACCTGAGCCTGAACCGACACATCCAGGGCGGAAACGGACTCGTCGCAGATCAGCACGCGCGGATTCACCGTCAGGCAACGCGCAATGGCAATCCGTTGGCGTTGCCCACCGGAGAATTCATGGGGGTAGCGGTTCAGTGCCCGTTGGTCCAACCCGACGCGCTCCAACCAGCGCACCGCCAGTTCCAGCCGTTCGCCTGCACCGTTCCCCAGCCCCTGAAGCATGAGGGGTTCGGTCAGCAACTGGGCAACGGTGAAACGCGGGTTGAGGGAGGCGAAGGGATTCTGAAACACCATCTGTACCTGGGCCGGCCGCCCGTTCCTGCATAAGCGGATCTGTCCCGTGTCGGGGGTCAGGATACCGGCCACTATCCTGGCCAGGGTGGATTTGCCGGAGCCGGATTCGCCCACCACCCCCAGGGTACGCCCGGCCTGCAAGGTAAACCCAATGGGTTCCAGCGCCTGAAAACGGGCACGTCGCCAGCCTGAACCCTGAATCACGAAGGACTTGCTGACCCCCGTCACTTCCAGGACCACCGGCAACGAACCCGAGGGACGGGAACCGGAAGAACCCCGGGCAGGCATCAAATTCCCCTGATCGTCGATCATGGGCAAACGCGCAGGCAAATTGCCCAGCGTGGGACGGCAGGTCAGCAATGCCCGGGTATAGCCATGGCGGGGAGCCACCAGGACATCGGCGCAGCGCCCCTGCTCCACCACCCGTCCCTGGCGCATCACCACCACCTCCTCGGCAATTTCTCCCACCAGCGCCAGGTCATGGGTAATGAACAGAATCGCCATGGACAGTTCGCGCTGCAGTTCCCGTAACAGGGTCATGATCTGCCGCTGCACGGTGACATCCAGGGCCGTGGTCGGTTCGTCGGCAATCAGCAGCTGGGGATGGGTACTGATCGCCATGGCGATCATGACCCGTTGCTGTTGACCCCCGGACAGTTGATGGGGATAAGCGGACAGCCGTGCCGCCGCATTGGCAATGCCCACCTGCGACAGGAGTTCCAGGGAACGTTGGCGTACCTGCCGCGCGGACTCGATCCCTTCTGCACGGCGCACCGATTCGCCCAGTTGCATTCCGATGGTAAATACCGGATTGAGCGAACCCTGGGGATCCTGAAAGATCATTCCCAGGGAACGCCGACGCAGAGCGCGCATGGCCTGAGGAGAGAACTCCAGAAGATTGTTCCCCTCCCACAAAATGCGACTGCGCTCGTGGATATGGGTATGGGATTGCGGGAGAAGGCGCAGAATGGAGAGTGCGGTCACCGATTTCCCGCTGCCCGACTCACCCACCAGAGCAACGGTGGCGCAGGGTGGCACGGTAAAATCGACGCCGCGCACCGCTGCCAGGGGATGATCTCCGGCACGGCGAAAGGTCACCTCGAGGTCACGCACCTCCAGCAAAGGCAGGGGCTTCACGAGTTCAACCTCGGATCGAGCGCATCCCGCAGGGCATCGGTCAGCAAACTCGAGGCGGTGACAAAAACGGCCATGGCCACCGTGGTGACCACCAGTTGCCACCACTTACCCAGGATCAGTTCGTTCTGCGCCTCGTTCAACATGCTGCCCCAGGATACCGAACTGACCGGGACGCCAAACCCCAGAAAACTGAGAATCACCTCCGATTTGATGAACCCCACCAGATTCTGGGAAAACTGGACCAGGACCACGTGACCGACATTGGGCAGGATATGTACCCACACACGCCGCCCATGGGAAGCACCCAGGGCGCCGGCAGCCAGCACATATTCCCGGGTGCGATGCTTCATGTATTCGGCCCGGACCAGGCGAAAAACCCCGGTCCATCCCGTCAGACCGAGAATCAGGATGAGGGTGCCCACCCCTTTCTGCTGAAGTACGGCAGCCACCGCAAAAACCAGCAACAGGTAGGGAATGGAGGTCAATACACCATAAAAACCATTCAACAGGTCATCAACGACCCGCCCGTAATAACCCGCCAGAGCGCCCAGGACGGTCCCGATCAGGGTGGCCACGAAAGCCGCCACCAGCCCCACCCAAACCGAGGTCTGGGTCCCCTTGAGCACCTTTTGCCCCACGTCCCTGCCCCATTTGTCCGCACCGAAAGGCAGGGTCAGGCGATACGACACAGGCTCGGGCTGGATCCGCTGTGCAGCGGCCCGTGCTTCACTCCAGAGCGGCTCCAGCGGATCGGTCCAACCATACAGGGGAACGACCAGGGTGCGATCCCAGGCCTCTCCGGCCGGCAGGGTCACCCGATTCGCGGCAGAGACGAACCAGGTCGGCGGCGCATAATTGACGGCTACCGGGTCGTTCCAGCGCGTTCCCAGCCAACCGGCCAGCACCATCCCCACCAGTACCAGATAAAATGTCACCACCCCCAGAGAAATGCGCCCCACCGGATCCCGCCACAGGCGGCGCAGGGCGAGGCTCCAGGCACTCTCAGAACGCATCGATGAATCCATTTGTACCGTCATTCCGTCCTACTCCAAACCTACCCGGGGGTCCAGCCACCGGTAACACAGATCGCCCAGAAAATTGACCGCCAGGGTGGCCATGGCCACATACACGGTGATCGCCTTGATCAGGGGGAAATCACTCCGCTCCACGGCCAGAATGATTTCCCGGCCGATGCCGGGAATGGCAAAAAACCGCTCCAGCAGAAAGGCGCCCGTCAGCAATCCGGGCAATCCCATCAGAACATTGGTCACAATCGGAATGGCCGCATTGCGCAGAACGTGCACGAACAGAATGCGTCTCTCCGACAATCCCTTGGCACGCGCCGTCCGCACAAAATCCTGATCGATCTCTTCCAGTATGAAGGAACGATAGAGCCGGATCGAGGGCGCGACACTCACGAGAAGTCCCAGCAATACGGGCAAAAGCGCATAGACCCGCAAATTGGTCAGGACAGAATCGCTCCACCCCTTGACCGGAAACCATCCCCACAGGTAGGCAAATACGTATTGCCCCACGATGATGTAGACCAAAAGACTGATCGACATGGCCACCGTACTCACCATGCGTACCCCCTGATCCAGCCAGGAACCCCGCAACGCCGCCACCAGCAGGGCCACGGCCACGGCCACCAGGGTCTCCAGGATCAGCATGGGGATCAGCAACGTCAGGGAGGGCCCCAGCCGGGAGCGGAAAATGGCGGAGACGGGCTCATGGGTGGACCAGCTCTCCCCGTAATCCCCGCGCAAAACCTGCCCGACAAAGTCCAGAAACTGCTGCCAGAGCGGGCGGTCGAGGCCCAGTTGGTGGCGTACGTTGGCCAAGTCCTGCGCGCTGGCCATTTTGCCGGCCAGGATCGTGGCAGGGTCCCCCCCCACCCAGTTGAACAGGATGAAGACCAGCAGGATCACCCCCAGCAGGGTCAGCAGGGCCTGTCCCAGGCGCCGGACCAGAAACAGTAATCCGCTCATGTTTTTTTCTCGTCAGGGGGTTGCGTCATGCCGCTCCTCCACATCCAGATAATTCCACACCGAAGGCAGGATCGGGTGCGCCCGGTAACCCAGTACCCAGGGCTGAGACAGGACATTGCGCAGGGCCGACGTGCTGACCTTGGTCACTCCATACAGTTCCAGGCGGCGCGCCAACCGATGGTACAGGGCATCGCGCCGGGGGGAATCGGGCAGCGTGAGGGTTTGCTCGTAGAGTCGGTCCCATTCCGGGTCCTGATAGCAACTGGCATTGTTCTCGTGGGTATGCGGTCCGTACCAGAGTTGCATGAAATTGTCTCCATCCGGGTAATCGGCAATCCAGGCCGACAGGCGAAACTGGACCTGGCATTGCCGTTCTGCCCGTATGATGTCCGGAAACTTGAGTTTGTTGCTGGAAAACCGCAGGCCGATGCGGTCCAGGGATTTTTTCATCACCTCATCCAGTTCGCGATCCTGCGAAGAAAGTCCCGTCGTATACTGAACCTCCAGTGGCTTTCCATCCGGCTGAAGCCGATAGCCGGTTCTGTCCCGCCGGTATCCGTAGGCATCGAGCAATTGATTGGCCAGCTCAGGGTCATAATTCAACAAACTCTGGTACTGGGCATCGGCGCCCGCCACGCCCGGCGGAATCGGGTAGGTCGTTCGGATCGCCTGACCCTTGTCGATGACCCGCATCATCTCGCCATCATTCATCGCCAGAAAGATGGCGCGCCGCAAGGCAATTTTGGCCGGGGTCATGCCGCCCAGCACAGGATCCTGCTGATTGATGAAGTAGTAGGCGATGGCCGGTTCCACGATCCGGTCCAGATGAACCCCGCGCCGGACCCATTCCGGACGCAACCGATCCCCACTCAGGGCCAGCGGAGAAAACTGGGCAGGAATCCCCAGGATGTCCAGTTCCCCCTTGCCAAAACTGAGCCAGGCCGACTGGGCTTCCTCGATGATCTGAATATCGATCCGATCGATCCGGGGCAGCGTTTTTCCTTCCATTTGCGCCACCAGACGCCGATTCTCCGGATCATTGCCGGGAGAAAAATGCCAGACTTCGGGGCGGTAGTTGGGATTGCGGATCAATTCGATGCGCGCCGAGCGCAACCACTGTCCCAGGCGATAGGGTCCGGTACCCACCGGATGAGAGGCCGTATCCCCGGCATACGCCTCGATCACCTCCCGGGCCACGATGCCCATGACCGGCTGGGCCATGGCATGCCCGAAATTGTAGTCGGTAGTTTTCAGGTGCACGCGCACATGCCAGGGATCGAGCACCGTCAGCCCCGCCACGGGCGTGTCGTAATCAAAATGCCCGGTCGCCCGGGCCTGGGCTGCCCGCTCATCCAGTCCCTCGATTTTTCCGTCCAGCAGGAACTTGTACGGGGAACGGTTTTTGGGATCCATGAAACGCATCAGGGTATAGACCACATCGGTCGCGGTCACTTCCCGCTTCTTGCCCCGAAAAACCGGGTCAGGAGAAAAATACACGCCCTTTTTCAGGGTAAAGGTCCAGACGCGCCCCTGCCCGCTCACGCTGGGCATGGTTGCTGCCAATCGCGGCACCAGTTTGGCGGGTCGTGCCAGGTAATCGTAAGTCAGCAACGATTCAAACAGTTGCTGTTCGATAGCCGCCGTGTTGAGATCGGAAGTCTGTACCGGATCAAACCCCGTTTCAGAAGCAGAGAACGCCACATGCAGAACTTTTTCCTGGGCCTGCAGCGGGGACATCCACAGCAAGGCCAGCCACAGCACCCAAACTCTTCTCCCCTTCATCCACCCCCCTCTTTCATGCCCGCTCCTCCCGATCATCCCTGCAAAACCTACCTGCCATCCGCCCATTCTATCGCGTCCGACCGCGCCTTTCCGAAGGGAATGGTTTATCATGAGGCCCTGACAGAGGAGACCAACCCATGGGATTTTTGGCAAACAAGAACATACTCATCACCGGATTGCTGAGCAATCGTTCCATCGCCTGGGGGATCGCCCAGGCCATGCAAAGGGAGGGGGCCCGGTTGGCGCTCACCTATCAGGGCGACGCGGTGCGCGGACGGGTGGAGAAGCTGGCCACGGAACTGGGGATCAGCGAACTCTATCCTTGTGATGTGGCGCAGGACGATCAGATCGAGGCACTCTTCCATTCGTTGGGACAACGCTGGGATGGACTGGATGGCATCGTTCATTCCATTGCCTTCGCTCCCCGTGAGGCCCTCAGCGGCACTTTTCTGGATTCCGTGACCCGGGAAAACTTTCGGATCGCCCATGACATCAGTTCCTACAGTTTTGCAGCCCTGGCCAAGGCGGGCGCTCCCCTCATGGCCGGTCGTCAGGGCGCCCTGCTGACCCTATCCTATCTGGGCGCCGAGCGTTCCGTACAAAACTACAACGTCATGGGACTGGCCAAGGCCAGTCTCGAGGCCAATGTCCGTTATCTGGCACAAAGTCTGGGCCCCAGGGGCATTCGCGTCAACGGCATTTCTGCGGGGCCCATCAAAACCCTGGCTGCCGCGGGCATCGGTGATTTCGGCAAGATTCTGGGCTATGTGGAGCAAACCGCCCCCCTGCGCCGCAATATCACCATCGAGGAAGTGGGAAATGTGGCCGCTTTCCTGTGCAGTTCCCTGGCTTCTGGCGTAACGGGAGAAATCGTTCATGTGGACGGCGGTTTTTCCAGTACCGTCCCGGGCATGGGAGGCTGATTCACGGGAGGAGACCGGGGGGATCTCCCCCCCGAAAGTCAGTGCTGAGGAATCTCTCCCAGCACGCTCTTGTCCACCACCTGAATGTTGGCCTTCTGACGCAGGGCGGCCATGAACTCTTCCATGGCTTCGTCCCCGTAGGCACGCGTCAACCCCGTTTCGGCTTCCTTCCGCGCGGCAGGTTCATCGGTACGTCCCGGCTGAATCTGAGTGACCCGCACCAGGATAAAATCGCCGTCCGGGGTGGATGCCCCCGCATAACCGGGCAGATGTCGTTCACCCACCCGAAAGGCAGGGGTCACCACGGCCGGAGGCAGACCACCGCCATAGGCCTGCTGACGGGTCAGGAGCCGCTCCCCGGACCAGGTCAGGCTGGAGTCTGCCTGGCCCGCCTGTAATTCCCTGAGTTTCTCTTCGCCTGCCCGACGGGCCAGAACCGCCGCCTGCTGCGCCTTGAGCCGTTGCTCGATGGCAGGAGTCGCCTGTTCCAGCGGTTTCAGAGTCGCTGCTTGATCCATGGTGACCCGGGCAGCCACCAGCAAACCGGGGGCCACCTCGATGGCGGGCGTATTGCGATGATCCTTGATCACCGCCGTAGAAAATAATGCCTGTTGCAACTTCGGATTGGACCAGATGCCCGTTTTCTGGTCTTTGCTGATCCCGCTGGCGGTCTGCACCGTCAGATGAAATTTGTCGGCGGCAGGCTGCAAACTGCCGGATTGCTCATAAACCAGCGTGGTAAAAGCATCCGCCTCCTCGGAAAATTTCTGGCTGGCCTTCTGACGGCGAATCTCTGCAGTCAGTTGGGGCGTAACTTCCTCGAGACTCAAATGCTTCGCCTCATGGATATCCGTCACCTGAATCACGTGGTACCCGAAGTCCGTTTCGATCGGACCGGAGAATTCCCCTTTCTTCAGGGCGAACACAGCCTTTTCGAAGGGAGGGGTCATGGTTCCCCGGGCAAAGAATCCCAGATCCCCGCCCTGATTGGCCGAACCCGGGTCCTGGGACTCCGCCTTGGCAACCGCTGCAAACTGTTCGGGATGAGCCTGCAAACGGGTCAGCAACTGTTGGGCATGCTGTTTGATCGACTGTCGCTGGGCCGGGCTGGCGCCACTGGGAACGGTGAGCAGAATATGCCGTGCCCGGCGCATTTCCTGTCCGGTCCAGCGACTCTGGTTGGCGGGATCCGCGTACGCCTTGCGTAATTCCTCGGGCAGAACCGTCACCCCCGCCGCCAGTTGATCCGCCGCCAGGGTCACATATTGAATGGAAATCTGTTCGGGAATGCGGAATTCGTCCGGGTGCGCCTGATAATATTTCCTGACCGCATCGTCGGCCAGTTTGACCTCGCCCAAAAACTGGCTCGAACTCAGGGTTGCGGTGGACACGGCGCGAATCTGTCCATCCAGTTTGAGAAAGGCATCGAGGCTCTGCTCGGGCACCCACGCCGTGGTCGTCAGGGATTCCTGTTCCAGTTGCAGTTTAAGGTCAGCGCGCAAACGCTTTTCGAACTGGGCCGGGGTCATTCCCTGAGCGCGGAGTACCTGCTCATAACGGGATTGAGAAAACTTGCCGTTTTCCTGGAACACGTCCACCCGGGAAATTTCGTCCACCAACAACTGATCCGGGATGGTCAGATGGTGATCGGCGGCGTATTCGAGCAATAACTGGCGGTTGACCAGCGCGTTCATGGCTTCATAACGCAAGGCCGGAGAATCCGCTGTGCCCGCGTTCTGCATCTGTTGTTGCTGGTTGCGCAGGGCGTCACGAAACTCTGACTGAGAAATGGCCACGCCATCCACTTTCAGCACCGTACCCCCCTCCCCGCCCTGGCGCAGATAATATTCCAGACCAAACAAGGCAAAAGGTACGGTGATCAGGGCAAGCACCACCTTGGCGACCCAGGTTTGAGACAACGAACGAAAACCATCCAGCATGAGAACCTCTCGAAACAAAAAAACCGTTGATTTCTCAACGGCCTTTGTTGTTTTGGCGGAGCGTGTGAGACGGAGCCCGCAATCCCCGACGTGACAGGCCGACACCAAAACTCATTGAATTCGGGCGATTATAGCCGTTCCATCGCCCAAAGACAACAAACCTTCGCCTTGCTCCCTCAACCGGGCCTGGCCAGGCCTCAGGGGGAAGGCGGCGGGGGTGGACCATTCGATTTTTGAGGCCCCCCCCCGGTCCACCATCCCGGCGGCGGCGGCGGAATATTCATCGAGGATCCCTTCGAACGCCCCAGTTGCGCTTCCAGCACGGCATTTTCGCGCTCCTGCGCGGTGAGCTGGTCCTGAAGCACCTGCTTTTCGGCCCGATCATGCTGCGCAGCCAGAATGCGGGCCTTGAGTTCACTTTCGTCCACGGTGACCCGCGCAGTCACGGACAATTGCTCATGCCCGTCTTTCAGCAACGAAAAGTGTTCGCCGGTTTCGACGATTTTGACCATGGATGCCGTAATGACCTTGGTTTCCTCCTGAAGATCGTCGTTCTTCAGGGTCGTCCGGGTTTCAATGTACGCACCCACCTCCCGCAGCGCCCGAGCACGAATCTCGTCCATGGCATTTTTCCGGGCCGTACTGCGACTGTCCGTCTCGCCCAGGTTGTACTGCACCGTATAACTGCGGGTCCAGGTTCCCGCTTCCGCAGAGAACGCGCACAGGAGGAGCGTGACTGCCGCACCCGTCGTCCGGAATTTCAGAGGGATCATCAAAATTCATTTCCCCAGCAGTACGCAGTACAGGCTCCCTTCCTGCCCTGTAATGGTTTTTTCTTCCAGTATTTCCACGGGAGGTACGCCCCCTTCCGCGACTTCGTTGACGATGCGGGTGTAGGTCTCGCCGTTGACCTGTTCACGCCCCCCCACCGACAGGCTCTTCGCCCGGGCCATGTTGCGCCGTGCATCGATGATCGCACGCGTACGTGCGTCCGGATAGTGCAGCGAAGCGCAACCCGGGAAAGCCATGCGCCCGGAGAACATGACCCCGTTGGTTGCCGACTCCCATCCGGCTTGCGCGCTCAGGGTAGATCCTCCGAGCAGCGCGACCAGCAGATTAGTTACCCGCATGATCGGGATTGGGAGGGGGTGGGGACATCGCATCCCCCGGACCGGGTCCCTCGCTCACGCTGGACGGGGCAGACCCGGCGGCAGGGGGGGCAGTGGATTCAATCACGGTCGTGGTCGTGAAGGGGGTTCCCGGAGGAAGCGTCTGTGCGGGTTGGGCGACCCGTTGTGCATTCTGTTTTTGCAATTTGTCCAACCGACCGGACAATTCGTCGAAGGCATGCTTGATATCTTCGCTCGATGCGCTGGAGCCACGTTCCTGAAGGACGCGATTCACCTGATTGTAGGGCAATTTCAGCAGAACATAGGCCGTATACGACCCATCCACCGGACGGACGTTCTGGTGAATCACCTCAAAGCCCACGATAGGCACCTGACTGACCAGACTGTCGATCATTTGCGTGTATTGCGACTGGCTATAGTTGCCACTCTTGTCCTGTGAATACTGTTGCTCCGAGCCCGAGAGAAGTTGATTGTAGTTTTTTGCCAATCCGTATTCGCCATCCAGCATGGCCTTCCGGATTGCCAGGCGGATCGTGTCGGACTCGCCGATCCCCACGGCATATACCCCGTCATCATCCGGGGGCGGGGCCTGTATCGCCCACTCCGGGATCTTGGAAATATTCGTTTCAAGACGCTTCTGTTCGGCCGCCCGCTGATCCGCGGCAGCCTGGGTATGGATTTTCACGGCAGCAGCCTCATCGGCCGCGGTTTCCTTCATGCTATTGCTGCTCGAACAACCCGACAGGGCAACCAGGGCGCCGAGCACGCACAGGGCAATGACTTTCTTGTTCATCACAGATCTCCCAGGAGTTTGCGCTTGCCCATTGTACACACGAAGCACGCCAACAAACCAGATACACAAGGTTACAGATGGACCTTTCCGGATCCTTCACCACGGACCGAACTTCTGCTATAGTACGACCATCATGCACCGAAAAGAAATACGCCTGAAAATTTCCCTGGTTGTCATCATGCTGCTGGCCTGGAGTCAGTTCGTGGTTGCAGCGCACGCCTGTTCCCGGCTGTCTCCTGCCGCCAACGATCTGGTCAGGATGCCCGCGACCATGCAGGCGAACTGCAGCGGGATGGACGGCCCATCCGGGACGAAAGACTCCCCTTCCCAGTGTTGCCTTGCCCATTGCGAACAATCCGCGCAATCCCATCAAGTCTCCGTTCCCGACCTTCCCTCGGTGAGTCTGGTCGCGCTCTTTGCAGTCCCCGCCATGGATCCACGCGGCCCATGGTCTTCCCCCCTCATTCGCCCCTCCTTCCTTTTCCTGACGGAGGGCTCGCCGCCGCTCCGCATCCGATATCAGGTTTTCCGGATCTAGATCTTCCCTGCAAGTTCAGGTCGTGTCGCTTTGGGTTTGCGACGCGGATTTCTGTTGCTTGTCGGAGGCAAGATCATCATGTCAACACTACGGATTACCCCTCGCTGGCCACTCGTGCTGGCGATTCTGCTGGCGACCTGGGCCCCGGTCAGCCAGGCACTGACCTATCAGGAGGCCCTGGATATCGCGGAATCCCGCGCTTCGGAACTGAAGGCCCGCCAAAATACCGTCTCTGCCGCCCAGGCGGCACGCATCTCGGCAGGGGAATTGCCTGACCCGAAACTGGTGATGGGCGTGGATAACTTGCCGGTACAAGGCTCCGAGGCCTGGAGCACCACCCGTAATTTCATGACCATGCAGCGCGTTGGCGTCATGCAGGAAGTCACCAATGGCGATAAGCGCGAGGCCGCACAACGCCTGGCGGATACCAGGATCGCCCGGGCTGACGCAGAACTGGAGATCGAGCGTCTGTCTGTCAAACGGCAAACCCGACTGGCTTGGCTCAAGGTCTATTTTTTACAGCAGCAACGCGCTCTGCTGGATCAGATCGAGGCAGAAAATCATCTGCTCAGCACCGCCGTTACGTCGCGATTGGCCTCGGGACGGGGCAAAGGCGGCGATAGCCTGCAGTCCCGTCAGGAATTCATTGCGCTGGAGGACCGACGCGATGATCTGGAGCGGGACTTGACCAAGGCACGGGCCGAGTTGGCCCGCTGGGTGGGTGCGATCGCCACCGAGCCCCTGACCGGCCCTCCCCCTGCGTATACCCCCAATCCGGAACATTTGCGGCACAACCTGAATCGTCATCCCGATATCGCCATTTTCGGGATCCAGGAGGATTCGGGAAAGGCCGAGGTGAACCTGGCCGAAGCAGCCAAAAAACCCGACTGGGCGGTGGAACTGGATTACGAACATCGTGCCCCTCTCTTTGGCGACATGATTTCGGTTCAATTCACCTTTGACCTGCCCATCTTTGCCAAGACCCGCCAGAATCCCCAGATCGCCGCCCGCGAGCAGGAACTCGAGCGCGTCAGTGCCGAACGCGAAAGCATGGTGCGTGATCATATTGCCGCTCTGGAAGCCCTGTTGGCAGAGCAGACCGCAGTGGTGCGTCAGATCGATCGCATCGACCAGGACTGGTTGCCGCTGGGACAACAGAAGGTCGATCTGACTCTGGCAGGGTACCGTGCAGGGCAGGAACCACTGACCTCGGTCCTCGATGCGCGCAAGTTCCTCATCGACACCCGCATGAAACGCATCGATTTGGCGGCACGGCGCGCTGCCATAGAAACCGAATTGAGTTACCTGTCCGAGGAAATCAAACCATGAATCCAAAACAGATGGTCCTGATGGGCGCTGCCGTTGTGGCTCTGGTCGCCGTGGGCGTTGGTGCGGGCTACCGGTTTGCCATGACCCGACCTGTGGCCATGGACAAAAAAACGCCTGTTGCGGAGGCTCCCGGACAGTCTGTCCTGTATTGGTACGACCCCATGAAGCCGGACCAACATTTCGACAAACCCGGCAAATCCCCCTTCATGGATATGGAACTGGTCCCCATGTATGGCGGTGGTAACCCGGTGGACAGCGGCGTATCCATCGACTCCCGGCTGACGCAGAACACGGGGGTGAGGCTGGCCACTGTGGAGAAGGGTCAACTGGGGCGCGGACTGGAAGTCGTCGGGATCCTCGCCTTCAATGACCGTCTGGTGACGGTGATACAGGCACGCACGGGCGGATTGGTGGAGCGGGTATATGCCCGCGCCCCCAACGACGTGATCCCGGCCGGTGCGCCCCTCGCCGATCTGCGTG
>NZ_DAHVHV010000032.1:0-24494 GCF_027317285.1 Ferrovum sp.
CCGATGCGGCCGCGTTCAGGCAAACACCGGGAAGTGCGCCACAGAAAGTCGTGCTCCAGTTCGGCAGCACTCGGATGCTTGAAACTGAATACTTGGCACCCCTGGGGGTTGACACCAGACATGACATGCCGGATAGCGCCATCCTTGCCTGCCGCATCCATTGCCTGAAAAACCAGCAATACCGCATGGCGATTGGAGGCATAGAGGAGTTGTTGCTGCCTGCTCAGTTCCTCCACCTGTTCTCCGAGAAGCTTTTGGTACTGATCCTTCGATGAGTAAACAGGCTCCACCCGCGTAGGCCACTTCTTGAGGTCGACCTTTTCTCCCTCACTTACCCGGAAATCCCTTGTCTTGACTTTCATTCTCATCCCTCCATGACCGCGTCAGCAACTCAGGTGGAATAATTCATATTTTTCCGCTGGCGTCTAGCGTGGGACAATATTGCCATTGGAATCTGAGAAAATAATTTCCACACGCCGATTCAATTGACGACCAGCGGCGGTATCATTGCCGGCAACCGGGAACGCTTTACCGTACCCATGGGTAGTGACGCGGTCACTGCCGATTCCCGCTTCGAGCAGGGCCTCCCGTACAGCATTGGCGCGTCGCTCGGACAGTTCCTGATTGTAATCATCGCTGCCCGTACTGTCAGTATAGCCTTCAACCAATACCTTGTACTTCGGGTACTGGTTGAGAAAACCAGCCAGTTTTTGCACGTTGTGCTTTCCGCCAGAAGACACCTGAGCCTTGTCAGTACTGAACAATAAATCGCCGAGTGTCACCACCATGCCGCGTTTGGTTTCCTTGGCATTCAACTCCTTGAGTTGTTCTGCCTGTTGAGCCATGAGGGCTTGGTCACGATCGGCTTCAGCCGTTCTTGCCGCCAACTGGACCTTGTCGCGTTGGGCAGTGGCGTTTCTGACTGCCAGTTCATCCGCTTTCCGTTTGGCGGTTTCCAACGCAATTTCTGTTTTGCGTTTGGCTATGTAAGACAGATGATCGACTGTGGAAGAACTTTCCCCCGTACTCAATGCATTGCCCGCCTTGTCCAGAGACTCGCTGGCATCCTTCAATTCAGCCGGCGCCAAACTTGTGACCTGAGGGTTGGCTCGCGCACGTTCATAACTGCTCTGTGCTTCCGAGAGATTTGAATTTTGCGACATCGAACTGCAACCAGAAAGAATCGTGGCGGCGGCAATCAGGGTCAGAGAAAAATATCGGTTTTTTTGCATGATGAACTCCATGAATGATTATTGGGCATTGCGATCTATTTCCTGGTGCAGTGCGCGGCTATCCTCCTGCACTGCGTCCGCGGCCTTCTTTGCCTGATTTGAACGCGCCATCGCGACAGCCAACTCGGCATCGACTTGCGCTTCTTCCGCCAATTGCTTTGCAAGCACATAATTTTTCTCTACCATTGCCCGCTCGGCAGCATCCAGTTTCTCTTTCGCAGACTTGATTTGAAGCGGTGCATACTCGGTTCCTCCAGCGCTGCTCGCATTACTGACTGCGGTTTTGGAAATGGCCATCTGCGCCGTAGGCGGTGGAGTGCTCGCACAACCCGCCACCAGGATGGCAGCGCCCACGATCACGCCAATTCTGCGCAGTATTTGATTTGACTTTATGTAGTGAAAATTTCTCATCATTTTTTCATCCTTTGAATTAAACATAAAACATGATCGTTGTAACGAACCTTGTCCCGCGATTGCAACAAGTTCCCTTTCTGCGGACCTTCTGACTCGCGGGGGTCACATCACGGGCCAATTATGAACATGCAGCCATGTCTGTTGTGCCACAGGCGGCAACCGGTCCATATGCTTCAAAAAAAGCGCAAGTGTCCAGATCTGTCGGTCGCTGAGTGAGTCCCGAAACGAAGGCATGCCCGTCAGACGAATACCGTGCTTGATTTTCCAGAATGAGTAGCCTTCCGGATCATCTTCAACCCCATCGATTGCAAGTTGCGGTGGCTTTTGATAAAGCCCTTTCGCTATGGGCGATGCCGATGAAACCCCCTTGGCAGTACCATGACAAACCGCGCAGTTTTGAGCAAACAGATAAACCCCCGCCATCAGGTTCTTATCCGTCAACTCGACCGGATTGTGTTCTTTTGGGGCATCGTGACGCAAGGTTGCTTTTAATGAGGTATGCGCCATCCATGTTTCCAGAACACCGGGTTTTGCATCGGCATTAGCCGGGATAAGCCCACTTTGTACCAGAATATAAGCACTGCACAGAACCACGGTCAGGGTCAACACGACTCCTGAAGCCATAACTTTCAACATAACGACTTCTCCCCACCCCCGCGAACAGGCACGCGACCATGTTCACGAAAGTTTCTGTATTCCATTAAGCAAACCTATCCGGAAAACACCGAACTTAGAGGTTCCATTTAACCTCTGTTTTGATATAGGGGCTGTGCGTTAACCCACATAACGGCCAGGTTTTAATCTGGTGCGCACGATGAGATTACGAATTACCTGATGGAATTGAAAAGTTTGCAGGCGCAAATGCCGCTCAATGGTCATGCCTTGGTTGTCTTGCCAAACTTACGGGTGTACGCTCTCAACGCTGATCAGCCCCACAGGAAAATCCGCCAGCAATTCTGCGATGGACAGGCACCAACCAGACAACTGCTGATGCGGCTTCAATCCCTTCCCGGTAAAGACGCAGGTATATTGGTCATCGGAGCGATGAAAGGGCAGATCCACCGTTGTGTTCCCCCAAACCTTTTCTCCCAGAGGGAGCGTATCGGCATCGCTCAGCAATTGCGCGAAGAAACGTGGCGCCAGCGTAATGACCTTATGCCTGCCGTCAATACGGGCATAAGCGCACAAATGAACCGCGTGTTTTCCCTTGATGGGCAGTCGCAAATATTTCCCTTTCTGAAACACATCTGGCCAGCGCTTCCGTAATTCCAGCGCCGATCTTACGATCAGCAATTTGGCCCGCCCATCTTCCAAACCATCACATAACGCACGCACCCCTGCACTGCGTTGCTGCGACGTTTTGCTTTCGAGTTTCTGCAACGCATCGAGCATCCTTCGCCGGACGCCAAAGTCAACGGATCGCCGATTATCCGGATCCACCAGACTGAAATCCAACAACTCGCAACCTTGATAAATATCTGGTACGCCTGGCACCGTAAACTTGATCAAGGTCTGTGACAGGCTGTTGAACATGCCCATCCGTGCAACCAGTCGCTGGAAAGGCAGGAAATCCGTCATGAATGAACTTTCCACGGACGAATTTACCAGCGCATCGACAAATCCCAATACGGCATCCTCATAGCCCGTATTGGGATTTATCCAACTGGTATGAACCTTGGCCTCACGCACTGCCTTGATCAGATAGTCCGCCAACCGGCTCCCCAAGCCGGCGATTTCCTTTGCATCCGGTTTTCCTGGAGGCCAGACCCCCAACAAAGTCTGATAGATGAAATATTCATCGTTGGATGTGGGTACCAACCGCCCATCCACCTTGCGTTTGAAGTTGCGGTTGGCAGAGCGCCAGTGTCGCAACGCCAGCCGCCAGGCAGCCGGTATTTCGGACAATACATCGAGGCGGGCACGCACATCTTCGCTACGCTTGGTGTCGTGCGTGGAAGTCGTCAACAACGCATGCGGCCAATTCAGTGCTCGAAACTGATTGGCTCGATGGAATGCTGTCAGGGTCACCCCAAATTGACGCGGATCGCTACCGACTTCGTTAAGTGACAGCAAGCGGTTATAGCGATACGAACTGGTATCCTCCAGTCCTTTCGCTTTGACCGGACTGGTCACTTGCTGGAATTTCATGGTAAATTCAAGCACTTTGTCGGCGTATGCGGGCAATTTTCCCTCGGCTGCGACAAGCGTAAGTACATCAAGTAAAAAATCAAAGATGCTGGTATCCGCTGCTGTGCTTCTGCGTTTGGCCTCCAGGGTTGCCTGCTCGATGTTGAGACGGTCTTCTGCTGCCACTTCCCCGGCATTGATGTAACCACGATACACCGGGAAGCAGGCAATGATTTCAGCCAATGCCGTACGCAATCCATTCAACGTGTAATCACAGGTATGACGGTCGGCTTCAGCGATTTTAGAGAGCAGGTTGGCCAATACATTCAACTCCCCGGACAGCGCCGTCTTGATGACAAGCCTCTTGGAATCGTAGAGCAGATCGTCAAAACTGACATGTTCTCCAATGAAGTTATTGTAAAGACGCGTCATACGCTCGGCGGCACCGGTCACCACAAATAGCCCATTGACCAGGTTAGTAAATTCGTATCCCGTGGTTCCATGCACTGGCCAGTCAGCACGCAAATTCTCATGGATTGCCAGAATCTTTTCCACTACCACATAAGGTGCACGACCAACGCGTCTGCATTGTTCAACCAACTTGCAAAAATACGCCTTTGGGTCGTACAGTCCGTCAGGATGATCCAGACGCAGGCCATCCAGTTTTCCTTCCTGAACCAGTCGCAGTAATAGTTGATGGGTCGCGTCGAAAACCTCGTCGTTTTCCATACGCAATCCAGCCAGATCGTTGATATCAAAAAATCGCCGGTAATTGATTTCGTCTGAAGCCACTTGCCAGAAAGCCAGACGGTAAACTTGTGCTTCAATCAAATTGTGAAGTCGATCAAAAGTAGCGGGTTCACCTGCCGTCCCGTTGAAGAATTTCAGGTTTTCTTCAATAAACCAAGTGATATCCGAAGAGCCTTCAACAAGACCGGCAAGATGGCGTTTATGAACTTCCTTGTCTCGTCTGCGCTCAACCTGGCGCTCGAGCACACGCTCAGCACGGGAAGGAAGATTCTGGAACGCAGTGACCAGACTCTGGTATTCCATCAATGCCGGATTGTCCTGCCCCAACCGTTCGCCCAGGGTATCGATACGATACGTCAGAATCTGTGGATATTCGGAGGGATCTACGGGAAACCGGTGTTCGTAATAATAAATTGCGAATTCACCACGGCCCGCATCAAAGCACAATTTCAATTCGGCTTTCTCCAACACCGTCCCATAATGGTCAGCCAATACCGGCAATACCACCTTGCCGCGCAACTCGGTCTTTATCGGAGCCCAGTCAATATCAAAGAATCCGGCATAGACGGATGTTTGACCATTTTCCAGAACATCCAGCCACCAGGCATTATCCCCCCCCTGAACGCCCATATGATTAGGCACGATGTCCAGCACTTGCCCCATGCCGTGTTCGGCGAGGGTAGCGCAAAGCAACTCAAACTCGGGGTACGTGCCAATCTCGGGATTCAACTGGTTGTGATCGATGATGTCGTAGCCGTGCCGACTTCCTGGACGCGCCTTGAGATAGGGCGAGGCATACAGGTGTGAAATACCCAGTGCGCTCAGGTAAGGAACGATTGCTCGTGCCTGGTTGAAAGTGAAATCTCGGTTGAATTGCAGACGATAAGTGGATAATGGAATACGTAAACTGGGCGTTTTCGGCAGATCGGTCTGTTGTGACAGTGCATTGTCCTTCATGTTTGCGTTTCCTTGATAAACCAGGCCGCGCACCAAGGGGGCATACGCCCGGCAGCAAGGAATCCCGACAGATCGACCTGGCTCAGGTAGAAGGGAGCGCCATCAAAACGCAATGGACCTTCGATTGGATCAGCGCCCAGGTTGGCCAACAACGTCAGTTGCGTGCCATCCCCCAAACGCCAACGCACGATCAGGCCCGTCTCTCCAATCAGTTCAAATCCAGCACCCCCATGAGTACCCGGCAAATGTGGCACGATCCGTGTACGTCGCAATGTCAGTAAACGTTGGTAATATTCCAGCCAAGCCTGATGCCGGGATTGATTCAAGCAGTTCCAATCAAGTTTGCATCGTTCAAAGGTAGCCAAATCGTTGGGATCCGGAATACTCGCCAGTGCAACGGGGTCGGCAAAGGCACGAAAACCGGAAAACTCGCGCCGGCGCCCCTCCGTAACCTTGCTGGCCAGTTCACCCTGGAAATTGCAGAAAAACTGAAAGGGCGTTGCCGCAGCGAATTCTTCTCCCATGAAGAGCATCGGTGGGGACGGGGCCAGCAGTAATAGGGACAGTGCAACTTGCAGCGGTTGTTCCGAGGCCAGCAGGGCGATACGTTCACCGAAAGCGCGATTTCCGATCTGGTCGTGGGACTGGGTGAAGTTGATGAAAGCACTGAGCGGCAGGTGTCTGCTTGGCTCACCACGCAACTGTCCCGCACGAAAAGCAGAAGGCTCACCCTGAAAAGCAAAGCCCTCTGCCAGGCAACGGGCCAGATGGCGGGTCGGCTGATCGGCATAATCCGAATAGTAGCCATCCGATTCACCCGTCAGCAACAGATGCAAGGCGTGGTGATAATCGTCATTCCATTGGGCGGCAATGGTTCCTTGTTGTAAATAACTGGCGATATTTGCGTCATTTTCCAGGATCAGGTGTACTTTCCGGGTGCTTCCGGGCCCTGCCCGTACGGCCCCAGCCAGTTCTGTCACGATATCCGGTCGGCTATTGTCGACAATGGCGTGTACTGCGTCGAGCCGCAACCCGTCGAAATGGTATTCCTCGAGCCAGTACAATGCGTTATGAATGAAAAAAGAACGGACTGTGGAACTGTGCTTGCCCTCAAAATCGATGGCTGCCCCCCACGGCGTGGAATGGCGCTCGTTAAAGAACTGCGGGGCATAAGCATGAAGATAATTGCCCTCCGGTCCGAAGTGGTTGTACACCACATCCAGAAATACCATCAATCCGCGTGCGTGGGCAGCCTGCACCAGTGTCTTCAGTTGATCTGGAGTGCCGTAACTGTGGTCGGGTGCAAACAGCAGCACGCCGTCGTAGCCCCAGTTCCGCGCCCCCGGAAAATCCGCGACGGGCATCAACTCGATGGCGGTAATCCCCAGTTCCACCAGATAGTCCAGATGCTGAAGGGCAGCCGCAAAGGTCCCCGCGCTCGTGAAGGTACCAAGATGCAGTTCATAGATGACCGCTTCATGCCAAGGACGACCCTGCCAGTTCGCGTCCTGCCAGACGAAAGCAGCCGCATCGACCACCTGACTGGGGCCGTGGATGTCCTGAGGATTGGCGCGCGATGCCGGATCAGGGATATCCAGTTCGCCATCCAGCCGATAATGATAGAAAGTCCCAGATCGCGCCTGTTGTGGTGAAGTCTCGATTTGAAACCAGCCGTCAGCCAGGGAATGCATCGGTAAAATGTTTTCTTGACCGTCATCCCGGTTCAGAATCAACTCAACCTGCCGTACTGCAGGTGCCCACAGGCGAAACCGTACGCTTCCACACGGTAGCAGACAAGCGCCAAAAGGCATGTCATGAGATCTTCTCATTGCGTTTTGCCTTGTTTCAAGAGCACCAGACTCCGTCCATGCACGGAGTACTTTTGTCCGACTTGGTAGTGGGAAGTCTCGGGGGTCCCCGTACCGTCAAACGTGTCGAGCAATGCCTCCCAACAGGAATGCTCATCAAATTCCGGCAGGGTAAAAACAATGTCCTCGTGATACGCATTGATCAGCAGCAGGAGGTTGTCGTCGATCAGACGTTGTCCGTGTTTGTCGGTTTCAAACAAGGAATCGCCGATCAGATGCAAGCCCAGACAATGTGAAAATGGCTGATTCCAGTCATCATCACTCATTTCGGTGCCATCTGGTTTAAGCCAGAGAATATCTTTTACATCACCGCCGCGAATGGAGCGTCCCTGAAAAAAATAGCGCCGTCGCAGCAGGGGGTGCTTGAGGCGCAAACTGATCATGCTCCGGGTAAATTCGAGCAATTCCTGATCCTGTGGCTTAAGTTCCCACGATAGCCAATTAATTGCATTGTCCTGGCAGTAGGCATTGTTATTGCCTTGCTGGGTACGGCCCATCTCGTCCCCGGCAACCAGCATGGGAACCCCCTGTGAAAACAAGAGGGTGGCAAGAAGATTTCGTTTCTGACGGGCGCGCAGGATATTGATCTCAGGATTGTCTGTTTCCCCCTCGATGCCGCAATTCCAGGAATGATTATTGTCGTTCCCATCGTGGTTGTCTTCCTGATTGGCCTCGTTATGTTTGGTGTCGTAGGTCACCAGATCATGCAAGGTAAAACCATCGTGTGCACTAATGAAATTGATGCTGGCATGGGGCTTGCGTCCGCTGCGTTCATACAGATCGCTGGAGCCGGTCAAGCGCTGTGCCAGTTCTCCGAGTAGTCCGCCATCGCCTTTCCAGTAGGAGCGAATACTGTCACGATACTTGTCGTTCCATTCCGCCCAGCCCATCGGGAAATTTCCCACTTGATATCCCCCCTCGCCCAGATCCCAGGGTTCGGCAATCAGTTTGATGGTGCTCAGCACCGGATCCTGACGGATGGTATCGAAGAAGGTGCCCAACTGGTTGACTTCATGCAACTCCCTGGCCAGAGCGGAAGCCAGATCGAAACGGAAACCATCCACATGCATCTCCAGCACCCAATAGCGCAGACTATCCATGATCAACTGGAGCACGCAGGATTGTTGCATGTCCAGGGTATTACCACAGCCCGTATAATCCATGTAATAACGAGGGTTATCAGCCACCAGGCGATAATAGGAGATGTTGTCGATGCCCCGGAAGGACAAGGTCGGACCCAACTGACTTCCTTCGACGGTGTGGTTGTAGACCACGTCCAGAATGACCTCGATGCCCGCCTTATGGAGCATCTTTACCATGGTCTTGAATTCGCCGATATCACCGCTCGCCGAATAACGGGAATCCGGGGCCAGGAAACCAATCGAATTGTATCCCCAGTAATTTCGCATCCCCCCTTCGACCAGGTGGCGATCGTCGAAGAAAGTATGTACCGGCATCAGTTCGACCGTGGTCACGCCCAAACGTTTGAGATGTTCGATGGGCGGCCCCATCGACAACCCGGCATAGGTTCCGCGGAACCGGTCAGGAATGCCCGGATGTTGCATGGTAAATCCTTTGACATGCAACTCGTAAATCACCATATCCTGCCATTGAATGTCCGGCGATTGATCATTCCCCCAGTTGTAGGTCTGATCGACGACCCGACACTTTGGCATGAAACTGGCGTTGTCGCGGCGGCTAAAAGAAAGATCCTCTTGCTTGCTGCCGACGCTGTAGCCGAAATGTGCATCATTCCAGATCATGGTTCCCACGATGTCTTTCGCATAGGGTTCTATCAGCAGTTTGTGCGGATTGAACCGATGCCCATCCTGCGGGCGGTAAGGTCCATGCACCCTGAAACCATACAGCGCGCCAGGACGAAGTTCGGGAAGATAGCAGTGCCAGACAAAATCACTGCGCTCTTTCAGTTCGATACGCTGAATTTCGCTCTTTCCCTTCGGATCGAACAGACACAATTCAACCTTTTCGGCATGCACGGAAAAAATGGCGAAATTCACGCCTTCGCCATCCCAATGTGCACCGCGAGGATAGGGGCGACCTGGCCAGACTGCCGATATGGGCTTGTTCATATTGAGTTCTCACCGTTGAAATATACGTGTCAGACATGGTCGTTCATGGAAAAAGGCGTCCATCTTGCAGTGATCCAACTGTCTACTGCGGAACGTCCGATTGTACGAGTGCCAAAATTCCAATCAATGGGATAATCACCCAATCCGGTCGATTGTCAAGTTCGTAGCGTACTTCGTAAAGTACCTTTTCCAGCAAAAACAGATCAAGCAAGCCGTGTGTCGATGCCTGCTCCAAGAACAGACTGGAATCCTGCGCCGCTTCATCGTAAGCCGCGAGAAAAACACGGCCGGTCTCGGCTTCCCAGTCGTTGAGCAAGGCTTCAAACATCGCCAGATCTTCAGGTCGATCTGCCTGGACATTCACAAGTGCCGTGTGGGCGACATAGTCAAAAGAGCGCAGCATACCGGCCACATCCCTCAAGGGCGAGTGCTTGTGGATACGTTCGGCGAGGGGACGGGCGGGTTCTCCCTCAAAATCGATAAACATGAAATCATTCTGGGTGAGCAGGACCTGCCCCAGATGCAAATCACCGTGGTAGCGTGTTTTGACTGCCTTGATCGGTTCAATAACACAGGCCTGAATACGGTCAGCAAGTTCTTTTCGGCGCGTGAGCAAGGTTCTTGCGGCTTCCTGAGCAGTCTCCGACAGATTTTCCACATGAAGTTCCAACTGGTCCAATGTGGTTACGGCTTCTGCCTGCAACTGCAATACCCAGTCCCCAAGATCGGCCTCTGTAATCGGTTCGGGGTCGAAAGACGAATTCCCGGTCACTTTACCCAGCGCATTGTGCAGTTCCCCCGTACGCCGACCCAGCGTGTCCATCAAAATCAGATAGGCGGCATGAGTTGCCTGCGCCGTCGTTTCTGCCGACCCAACTACGGTGCGCGCGTCTTCCAGGGATCGATTCAGGTAATCCAGCGTATAACTCCAGCAGTCCCCCTGGTTTTCGATATGCCTTTGTAACAAGGCAAGCGTCCTGTTGTTGCCATTGCTGACTTGATATTCGATGATGCCGAGTACCGGTATCGTATTGGGAAAGTTGGCCACATCGGTTAAAAACCGCCCGATTTCAAACTCGGGTTGCGTCCCGATTTGCAAGTGCCGATAGCCTTTCAGGAAGAACTTTTCACCCAGCACGACAACGGTATTACTGCCCTGTGTGCTGGGCTGCCGAACGGACAGATCCTCGGATACCTCACCCGCGAATGCCGCAAAAGCCTTGGTCGTCGAGAAACTGATGCAGCCGTGTTCACAGGCTAGCGTTTGTTGCGCACCCATGGCCCGCACCAGCGACCTGCAGAATGCCGGATCTGCAAATGCATCGCCCAGGATTCCGACTTTTGCCTGATGTCGAACTTTGGCTACGGTGGCAAGCGTCATGGCATTCAAACGCCCCTCGTCGCCATTCTCCCAGGCCAGTGAGAGGGGAATAAAATAGGACTGGGACTCTTCCTCTGCCCCTTCAATACGAAACAGGGCGATCAACCACGGGTATTCTGCATACTCCCACTGAGCATAGTCATCGATGCCTACCCGTCGCACCCCCTCGTCCTTGGCCCCATACCAGCGTTGCGCCGCAACAAAGCGGGGCAATACGTCTTCTTCGAGTTGGGCGCGAACCGTCTCTGCCATGGCCGCATGCCCGGGTTCGACCCGTTCGCGGAAGAAACTCTGCAAGCCCTTGAACAACACCAGAGTCGGCAATTCATCAGGCGGGAAATATTCCGCATGCTCTACCGAATCCCCTTCGTCTCTGACCAGCAGGAACCAGTAATAGTTATATCCAGGCAATGTGAGGAGGTAGGGTAATTGGCCAATCGATGGAAAAACCGCGCGCCCCATCAGTTCCACCGGCGTATACCCCTTATAAGCCGAAAGATCGAGCTCGACTGCCTGCGCGTTACGCGACAGGTTGCTGACGCACAAAATAATATCGTTTTCGTAGGACCTTAAATAGGCAAGTATCTTGCGATTGAGGGGGTGCAAAAAAACCAGTGCCCCGCGCCCAAATGCCTGATGGTTCTTGCGCAGTGCCAGCACACGCCGCATCCAGTTCAACAGTGAACCCCGCTCCCGCAACTGTGCCTCCACATTGACGGCTCCGTAGCCATACTCCAGGTCCATGATGGGCGGCAGGTACAAGCGTTGCGGATCAGCGCGCGAGAACCCGGCATTGCGATCCGGATTCCATTGCATGGGGGTGCGCAGACCATTGCGATCCCCCAGAAAAAAATTATCCCCCATGCCAATTTCATCCCCGTAATAGATGCAGGGAGAACCCGGCATGGACAGCAACAAATTGTTCATCAATTTTATTTTGTCGGTTTCATTTCCCATCAGGGGGGCCAGTCGGCATCGAATGCCGATGTTCAGACGCGCATGGGAATCATCGATGTACATCTGGTACATGTAGTCACGTTCTTTGTCCGTAACCATTTCCAGGGTAAGTTCGTCATGATTCCGAAGAAAAATGGTCCATTGACAAGTTTCCGGAATATTCGGGGTTTGCCGAATGATATCGACGATGGGATGACGGTCCTCCTGAGCGATGGCGATGTACATTCGCGGCATGAGAGGAAAATGGTAAGCCATGTGACATTCATCACCGTCACTGAAGTAGTCCCGTACATCTTCCGGCCACTGATTGACTTCGGCGAGAAAAACTCGGTTGGTGTAATGCGCATCGAGTACCTTGCGCATTTGTTTGATCACGGCGTGCGTACCCGGCAAATTTTCATTTTGCGTTCCCTCCTGTACACACAGATAGGGAATTGCATCCAGACGCAAGCCATCCACCCCCAGATCCAGCCAGAAACGCATCAGTTTGATGACTTCTTTCACCACCAGAGGATTATTGAAATTCAGGTCTGGTTGGTGGTGAAAGAAGCGATGCCAGTAATAGGCTTGTGCCTCATCATCCCAGGCCCAGTTGGACTTCTCGGTATCATTGAAGATGATGCGCGTCTCTGGAAATTTCTGATCCGTATCGCTCCACACGTAAAAATCCCGCTTGCTCGACCCGGCGGGTGCCCGACGGGCAACTTGAAACCAGGGGTGCTGATCGGAAGTGTGATTGATGACTAATTCCGTGATGACCTTGAGGCTGCGTCGGTGTGCTTCCTTCACAAACTGCCTGAAATTGGCCATGGTGCCGTACATGGGATGGATATTGCGATAGTCGGATATGTCATACCCATCATCGCGCATGGGCGAAGGGTAAAAGGGTAACAACCAGAGTGTATTCACCCCCAAATCCTGAATATAATCGAGTTTCTGAATCAACCCGGCAAAATCTCCCATCCCATTATTGTCACTGTCAAAAAAAGCCTTGATGTGCAGTTCGTAAATAACGGCATCCTTATACCAGAGCGGGTCTTCCATCCATGACGCGTTGTCCACGGGTAGGGAGGGTTCATTCACCTTGGCTTTGTTCATGGTTCCTTCCTACAGAAAGTAGTCAAAGTCGTGTTCCGTGCGTACGCGCCGACGCAATTTGAAAATATGTGCAGGAGCCACCTGAGGATTGATTTCAACGTAGTTGAGCGCTCCACTCCACAAGAAACACGCTGCCGTCAGCAGATCCTGAACCTGATAAGAACGATCCGCGTCCAACCCAAGCGTATCCAGCGGCAATGTCACCCAACCGGATTGGGTATGATGCGGATCCAGATTGACGACCACCAGAATGATTTCAGTATGATCCGGTGTGGTTTTTGCGTAACAAATCAGGTTGTCATTATTCACATCAAAAAATTGCAGCGCATGATCTTGTTGCAATGCCGCGTTTTCCCTGCGGATACGGTTCACCCGCGCGATAAAATCCCTCAGGCTGTCTGCACGATCAAGTTTCCAGTGCCGCACCTGATATTTTTCTGAATCAAGGTATTCTTCTCCGCCTGCGACGCGGGGCGAGGCTTCCATCAACTCGTAGGCGGGGCCGTAGATGCCATAATTCGCGCCCAGCGTGGCAGCAAGCACCAGACGCAGCATAAACGCCGGGCGACCACCGAACTGCAAACATTCAGCCAGGATGTCGGGTGAATTTGGCCATAGATTCGGTCGAAAATATTCACGTACTTCGGTTTGGGTAAGTTTGGTGAAATACGTCTCAAGTTCTCGTTTCGAATTGCGCCAGATGAAATAAGTATAGGATTGGCTGAAGCCTGCCTTGGCCAGACGGTAAGCAATTTTTGGCCGGGTAAACGCTTCCGCCAGGAAAATCGTTTCGGGGTGTACGCGTTTGACTTCACCGATCAGCCACTCCCAGAACGGGAGCGGTTTGGTGTGTGGATTATCGACCCGGAATAGGCAAATCCCTTGCCTGATCCAGAACAGGACCACATCCAGAAGTTCCTGCCATAACTCTTGCCAGGCATCGGTTTCAAAATCAAACGGAACAATGTCTTCGTATTTTTTGGGGGGGTTTTCGGCATACTGGATACTGCCATCCGCTCGATGGCAGAACCATTCCGGATGCGCCTGCACATAAGGATGATCAGGGGAACACTGAAAGGCGATGTCCAGCGCAATATCCATACCCAGTTCCCGCGCTTTCGTCACCAACTGCCGAAAATCGTCCAATGTGCCAAGTTGCGGATGAATCGATTTGTGACCGCCCTCCGCCGCACCGATCGCCCACGGACTGCCCACATCCGTATCACTGGCTCCCAGCGTATTATTTGAGCCCTTTCGTTTGGTCAAGCCGATCGGATGAATGGGGGGCAAATACAGCACATCAAATCCCATGCCTGAGATATAGGGCAACCGCTTTTGACATTCAGCGAAACTCCCGTGCTCCATGTCATCACTGGCACAGGAACGAGGGAAAAATTCATACCATGTACTGTATTGTGCTTTTACTGGCTCGGACCATACGCCGAGCAGATAAGGATAATCCGATGCCAGGCTTCGGTCGGAATATTGCTGCATCAAACTTGCCAAAGCTTCGGAACGAGCCAGCATGGCGCCTGAATCCGCTCGGGCTGTCCGCATTTTTTTGGCAAACTGTTGGAGTTGCACCTGGTCTTTACCTTGGGCACGCGCCGCGGCCTCTTCCACCCACTTCGCCCCAACCCCAAGAGTCTGGACGATATCCTGGGCATCATTGCGATGCACAAAGTCATTTCGCCAGGAAAAAAAATGATCGATCCAGGCGGTTATGGTGTAGACATATTGACCAAGTTCCTCGAGCAGGAACGATGCGTGCCAACGATCATCGCCCAGCGGACACATAATAACCTCATGCCAGTCAGACTTCGTGCTGTGCCGGTAGCACAACATACAGTTCAAAACATCGTGACTGTCGGTGAAGGCATCGACCTGTACCACCACATCCTGACCCAGGACCCGCTTGATTGGAAAGCGCCCGGACTCGATTTCCGGTTGTACGTTTTCGATGATCACACGCCGTCTGCCATCGAGTTTGAGTCTGTCCGTCATGGCCCATCCCCAGGTTTGAAGAACAGAACGGCCAAGGGGGGCAAACGCAGCATCAGCGAATGATACATTTCACCTGCAGAGACGGGACCGGCTTCTACCCCGCCCAGATTTCCCACGCTACTGCCACCATAGAGTTCACTGTCGCTGTTGAGTACTTCGTGCCAGTAACCGCCGCTGGGCACTCCGACAAGATAATTTTCGCGGATGACGGGGGTAAAATTGCAGACCACCAGCAGCACATCGTCCGCGCTATAGCCACGACGCACAAAACTCACCACACTTTTTTCCGCGCCATTACAGTCTATCCATTGAAAACCATCACGGCTGAAATCTTGCTGGTAGAGTGCTGCTTCACTGCGGTAAAAACGGTTGAGATCTTCGACCCAGCGTCGCAATCCGGCGTGCAACGGATATTGCAGTACAGACCAGTCCAGACTTTCTTCATGCTGCCACTCGCCTTTCTGTCCAAATTCGCAGCCCATGAACAATAGTTTTTTGCCCGGATGCCCCCACATATAACCGTACAACAGGCGTACATTGGCAAACTGCTGCCATTCATCGCAGGACATTTTCCCGATCAGCGAACCTTTGCCATAGACCACTTCGTCATGGGACAAAGGTAGAACAAAGTTCTCCGAAAACGCATACCAAATGCTAAAAATAATCTGTGTATGGTGGTATTTTCGATTGATCGGATTTTCCGAGAAATATCCCAGCGTGTCATGCATCCAACCCATATTCCACTTCAGACCAAAGCCCAGACCGCCAAAATTGGCGGGACGAGAGACCATGGGCCAAGCCGTCGATTCCTCGGCAAAAGTCTGAGTATCTGGATAATCACGATAAATCGCATCATTCAGGGTGCGCAAGAAAGTGACCGCTTCCAGATTTTCCCGCCCACCATTGCGGTTAGGAATCCACTCCCCTTCCTTGCGACCATAATCCAGATAAAGCATCGAGGTCACCGCATCGATGCGCAGTCCATCAATATGATATTGATCAAGCCAGAACAGAGCACTGCTGGTCAGAAATGCACGCACCTCATTTCGGCCATAATTGAACAACGAACTATGCCAGTCCGGTTGATAGCCTTGGCGCGGATCGGCATGCTCGTACAGAAAGGTCCCATCAAAATGACCGAGGCCATGAGCGTCGGCAGGAAAATGCGCGGGCACCCAGTCCAGAATCACGCCGATGCCCTGCTGATGCAGGGTATCCACCAGAAACATGAAATCCTCCGGCGCGCCATAGCGTGCCGTCGGGGCAAAATAACCGATGGTCTCGTAGCCCCAGGAACCATAAAAAGGATGTTCTGTCACCGGCATGAATTCGACATGAGTAAAATTCAATTCGACCAGATAACGCGGCAACCACTCCGCCATCTCACGGTACGTGAGAGAACGATTGCCCTCTTCAGGAATACGCCGCCAGGAACCCAGATGTACTTCGTAAATGGAACAAGGCGCGTTCAACCGGTTTTTCTCGCCACGCACCCTCATCCAGTCAGCGTCATTCCAGACGTAATCCAATGCCCAGACGCGGGAAGCGGTTAACGGCGGTATTTCCCAGTAAAAGGCAAAGGGATCGCCCTTGTCGGCTATTTTCCCATCGCGGGAAACGATGCGGTACTTATACGTTGCCCCGACCGCGACATCCGCAATGAACCCTTCCCAAATCCCCGATCCATCGTCACGCAGACGCAGTGCATCGACGGTTGCATCCCAATGATTGAACCCACCAATCACCGAGACACTCACCGCGTTCGGCGCCCATACGGCGAACCAGGTCCCTTTTACGTCTTCAAGGGTAATACAGTGCGAACCGAGTTTTTCGTATAAGCGAAAATGATCGCCTTGCTTAAATAAATAAACATCGAGATCCGTCAGCATGCAGCCCTTTGGAACGGATGCCACGAGAAGGTTCATTGGCACTCGAGCAAACTTTAATTCGAATCAACTTTCAAATTATTGTGCACTGCCTTCACCGATTTTACGTGTGTCGCAAGTTCCGTAGCCCGGTCAGACTGCTTCTTGCTACCGACGGTTCCAGTCAAGTCGACAACGCCGTGATCGGTGCGGACACTGATGTCTCGCCCCTTTATCCCCTTGTCCTCGGCAAAACTTGCTTTCACTTTGGTGGTGATGGTCGCATCATCCAGATATTGACCGGCGCTATCGGTGGAACTATCTTCCGCATGGGAAAGAACGGGGGAGAGAAGTGCCACCAGGATAAGCGCCCCGGCAAACTTGATGCCCACAGCGGTTTCTTTGATTTGATTTTTGTTCATGATGAACTCCCGACAAAAGTTGTTAAAAACCCAGTCGTCATCATTCACCTTCATGTTCAATCTTTCCGTACGCTGGCGAACATAACCATGGCGAAGCAGCACCTGCGCAACGAACTTCAGGACAGTTGTCCCGGGCTACGGGAATCAGTTAACTTTATTTGGGAGATGGAGTTTGGGGGGGTGCAAAACACCCGGTGTAACGGCAAAGCGACATCAGATGTCACATCAGAATCCTGGTCGGGGCGAGAGGATTCGAACCTCCGACCACCTGCACCCCATGCAGGTACGCTACCAGGCTGCGCTACGCCCCGAGTTCGTTATTATGACACAGTCAGCGCGAAAGGAGAAGGAGGATTTCATTCAATTCCGCACGCAGGGCTTCGTTCACGGTTCTCTCATGGGGAGAAGGGGGAGCACCCAGGGTCGGTTCGGCAGGAAGATCCTGGGCAGCGATCATTTCCTCAGTGGGCGCGGTCTGTCCTTCCGTGAAATCGGAAACCGACCGCCGTCTCTCTTTCCCCGTATGGGATAATTCGTGACGCGCACCGGTGATGGTAAAACCCCGTTCATAGAGCAGAGAGCGGATATGCCGGATCAGTTCCACTTCACGGGGCTGATAATAGCGGCGGTTGCCCCGCCGCTTGACCTGGCGGAGCTGCAGGAACTCCTGCTCCCAGTAACGCAGGACATGCGGTTTGATGTCGCATAACTGGCTCACCTCCCCGATTGTGAAGTAATGCTTGGGAGGGATAGGCGGAAGATCGCGTTCAGCGCGCTGAAGCCTTACCACGGCGTTCCTCTACCATGGACTTCAACTTCTGGCTGGCGTGAAAAGTCACCACGCGCCGCGCAGTAATCGGTATCTCCTCGCCCGTCTTGGGATTGCGTCCTGGTCTTTGAGGTTTGGAGCGTACCTGAAAGTTGCCGAAACCCGAAAGTTTCACTTCCTCCCCTGACTCCAGCGAGAGACGGATTTCTTCGAAAAAAGATTCTACAAACGCTTTGGCTTCCCGTTTGTTCAAACCCACCCGCTCAAACAACTGTTCCGCGAGTTCCGCCTTGGTCAACGTCATACCTTTCTCCCTATCTCAAGACCGCACCGAAACGGTGTTCTGCGATCCGTATCAATTCCTGGCAAATCTGCTCCAGTTCTCCCTCCGTGGAAGAACGTTCCGTGTCCTGGATCTTCACACAAAACGCCAAACTTTTCTTGCCTTCCTCCACGCCAGCCCCTTGATAAACGTCGAACAACAAAATGCTGTCCACATTTTCCGGGGCCGCTGAACGCAGGGCATCCAATACGGCCATGGCCGGAACACCCTCCTCCACCACCAGGGCCAGATCGCGCCGTACAGGCTGAAAACGCGGCGTAGGACGATACTCGGGCCATGCTTCCAGTGCCAGAGGAGCCCATTCTAACTCAAACAACAAAGGCATGCGGGAGAGGTCATAGACGGGGCCCAAACGGGGGTGCAACTCCCCCACCCAGCCGATACTTTGCCCATTCCAGCGAACCTCGGCGGATCGCCCGGGATGCAGGGCCGGGTGCTGGATCGAAACGAAACTTGCGCCAGGCGGCAGAAGTTCTTCCACGACCCCCTTGAGATCGAAAAAATCGGCGGGTTCGCTCTTGATCCCCCACTGTTCGGGGAAACGGGTACCGTACCACAAGCCCCCCAACCGCAAGGGCTGGGCGCAAAGTCCGTCCGCATCCGGTGCCGGCAGAAAACACCGCCCCCACTCAAAAATCCGTACCTGTTCCTGTTTGCGTTTGAGGTTGAACCCCAGGGTTTCCATCAGGCCCACCGACAAGGTGGAACGCAGGACGGCCAAATCCTGCGACAGGGGGTTGATCAACTCGAGGGGCGAAGGTTGCGTGGCCAGATGCCGCTCCCCTTCCGCAGAAACGAAGCTGTAGGTAATCACCTCCTGAAATCCGCGCGCCTGCAAACGCTGGGCCACCGCTTGTCGGGAGCGCTGCCGCTCCGGGAGGTGGAGCGCCCTCAGGGGCGCCTTGGGCACCTGCATCGGAATCTGGTCATAGCCCACACAACGGGCAATTTCTTCCACATAATCCACTTCCCGTTCCAGGTCCACGCGCCAGGTGGGGGCCGTGGCGGTCCAGTCTTCACCGTCCCCTTCCAGGCAAACCCCCAACCGGGTCAGGATTTGTCGCATCGTGTCCGCCGCGACCTCAAAGCCCAACAGACGGCGCACCCGGTCGGAACGAACCCGCACCGGGAGACGCTGCGGCAATTTTTCAGGGTGGGCGAGATCGAGAACAGGGCCCGCTTCTCCCCCCGCACAGTCCAACAACAGTTGAGTGGCCCGTTCCAGGGCTTCCAGGGTCAGACTGGCATCCACCCCCCGCTCAAACCGGAAGGCAGCCTCCGATGCCAGCCCCAGACGACGGGCACGCCCTGCCAGTGCCACGGGAGAAAACCAGGCCGCTTCGAGAAAGATGTCCCGGGTTTGCGCAGAGACCGCGGAATGCTGCCCCCCCATCAGGCCAGCCAGCGCCTGGGGGCCCGTTTCATCGGCCACCACCAACAGATCCCCGGTCAGTGCAAGCGTTTGACCGGAAAGCACGGTGAGGGATTCCCCTTCCCGCGCCCAACGCACGCTCAGGTTTCCGGTCAGTGCGGCATCGGCGAAGGCGTGAAGGGGCTGCCCCAATTCCAGCATGACGTAGTTGGTCACATCCACCACCAATGCTTTGGCCCGCAGGCCAGCACGTTCCAGGCGGCGCACCATCCAGTCCGGAGTGGGTTGATCGGGCCGTTCGAGACGGATCCGGCGTCCGCCATAGCGCGCACATCCATCGCTTGCCTCGATCCGGACCGCGCGCACACCGAA
This sequence comes from Ferrovum sp., assembly GCF_027317285.1. Lineage (NCBI taxonomy): Bacteria > Pseudomonadati > Pseudomonadota > Betaproteobacteria > Ferrovales > Ferrovaceae > Ferrovum > Ferrovum sp. The sequence goes on from NZ_DAHVHV010000032.1 coordinate 20,022, forward strand.
TTCGGAATTCGATGCCTTGGGAGCGAAATCCGGGAGATGGAGCGGACACCGGGTCAGCGCCGCCACTTCGCGGGCCACGCCGCGCAAACTCAAACAGTCTGCCCGGTTGGGAGTCAGTTTGAGGGTAAACTGCTGGTCATCCAGGTCCAGCCAGGCCCGAATGGATTGCCCCACCGGGGCCTGTGCACCGAGCACAAGCAATCCCTCGCTTTCTTCACTCAATCCCAATTCCCGGGCCGAACACATCATGCCCTGCGATTCGATGCCCCGTACCCTGGCCGCCCGGATGGCGAGCCCACCGGGAAGGACTGCGCCCACCAGGGCGCAAGGGGCTTTCATCCCCACCGCCACATTGGGTGCGCCGCAGACGATGGGCAGAGGCTCTGCCGTTCCCACGTCCACCATCAGGCAATTCAGACGATCAGCCTGAGGATGTTTTTCCACGCTCAAAACCTGACCGACCACCACCTGGTCGAAGGGCGGCGCACAGGGGCTCAGGGCTTCCACTTCCAGCCCGCCCATGGTCAGGACATGAGCCAACCCGGCCGCGTCAAGTTCTGGATCGACCCAGGTTCTCAGCCATGCTTCGGAAAATTTCACCGCGCTCCTCCTATTGAAAATGCTTCAGAAAACGCAGGTCGTTCTCGTAGAAAGTACGCAAGTCATCCACCCCGTACCGGATCATGGCCAGACGTTCGACGCCCAGGCCAAAGGCCAGTCCCACATACCGCTCGCTGTCGATCCCCAGGGGTTCCAGGACATTGGGGTGAACCAACCCACAACCCAGCACTTCCAGCCAGCCGGTGTGACTGCATACCCGGCACCCGTTCCCCTGACAGATGACGCAGCCGATATCCATTTCAGCGGAGGGTTCGGTAAAGGGGAAAAACGAGGGACGAAAACGGGTCGGCAATTCTTCCTGTTCGAAGAAGTGGCGCATGAACTCGCTCAGCAATCCTTTGAGGGCCGCCAGGGAAACCCCTTCTTCCGCAACCCAGAGCCCTTCCACCTGATGAAACATGGGGGTATGAGTCACGTCGGAATCACAGCGAAATACGCGTCCCGGCGCAATGATGCGAACCGGCAGCGCATGGGATTCCAGATAACGGACCTGGACGGGAGAAGTATGGGTCCGCAACACCACCCCCGGCGCCAGGTAGAAGGTATCGTGCATGGCCCGCGCCGGATGATCGGCAGGAATATTGAGCGCGGTAAAGTTATAGTCATCGCTTTCGACTTCCGGCCCCTCCGCCACCTCGAAGCCGAGGCTTCGAAACAGGGTTTCGATGCGCTCCAGGGTACGGGTCACCGGATGCGTTGCCCCCCTCCCGTGGAGGCGCCCCGGCAACGTCACATCCAGGGCCGAAGCGCGCAACTCCCGTTCCTGCTGAGCCAGGACCAACGCCTCACGACGCTGCTGCAACGCCTTTTCCAGAACACCTTTGACCTGATTGATCGCGGCCCCCGCAGACTTGCGCTCTTCGTGGGGAAGCGCGCCCAATCCCTTGAGGCGTTCCGTCAACACGCCGGTTTTACCCAGATAACGGGCCTTGGCTTCTTCCAGCGCATGGGGGGAGTCGAGACGGGCAAAAAGGGCCAATGCCTCTTCCTGCAAAGACATCAAAACTTGCATGAACGATCCCGGAATAGAAAAACCCCCGGGGGGACCCCGGGGGTTGGATTCAACGTCAGGCAGACAAAACGGTACGAGCCGTTTCCACCATTTGCCCAAAGGCAGGCTTGTCGAAAACCGCCAGATCGGCCAACACCTTGCGATCGATCTCGATACTGGCTTTTTTCAGGCCATTCATGAACACGCTGTAGGTCATGCCGCATTCCCGTGCTGCCGCATTGATCCGGGCAATCCACAAAACACGGAAATCGCGCTTGCGACGCCGGCGATCCCGGTAGGCATACTGGCCGGCCTTCATCACCGCTTCCTTGGCGATCCGATAGACATTCTTGCGCCGGCCGCGGTACCCCTTGGCCAGATCCAGAATCTTCTTGTGACGTGCGTGGGCCGTTACTCCCCGTTTAACTCGTGGCATGGACGGTTCTCCTTAGGCGTAGGGCAACATGGCCTTGACCGAGCCCATGTTGGTGGAATGAATTTCTGCCGTCCCACGCAATTGACGCTTGGTCTTGGTGGTTTTCTTGGTCAGGATATGGCGTTTGAATGCCTGAGAGCGCTTGACACTGCCACTCCCTCGCACGCGGAAACGTTTTGCAGCTCCGCTTTTGGTTTTCATCTTGGGCATGGAAGGCTCCAATCGTTATCGTAATCCGCGTCGGGTGAACAGGCTACGCGCCTGATACTTGACGACCCGCCGCGCCTTGTGGGCACTGCTTGCTACGCATCTACTGCCGTCGACGTAGCTCCGACTTTATTTTCCTTGCCTGTCTTGGCGGCCACTTCAACCTTCTTGCGGGGGGCCAGCACCATCACCATCTGACGCCCTTCCATCTTGGGAAACTGCTCGACGACCCCATAGGCCATCAGGTCGGCTTCCACCCGCTTGAGCAGGTTGTAGCCCAATTCCTGATGCGTCATCTCGCGACCGCGAAACCGCAAGGTGACCTTGGTTTTATCCCCTTCGGACAAAAAGCGGATCAGGTTGCGCACCTTGATGGCGTAATCCCCATCATCGGTACCGGGACGGAACTTGATTTCCTTGACTTGAATCTGCTTCTGTTTGACCTTGGCTTCGTGTTGTCGCTTACTTTCCCGATACTTGAACTTGCCAAAGTCCATCAGGCGACAGACCGGTGGGCTTGCCGTCGGGGCAATTTCCACCAGATCGACGTCGGCTTCTTCAGCCTGACGCAACGCGTCATTCAGACGCATGATCCCCAATTGTTCTCCATCTATCCCCACCAACCGCACTTCTGCGACGGTGATTTCCCCGTTGATCCGGACTTCCTTATCCTGAGCGATCGCCATTTCTCCTAAAAAACAATAACTGATCAAGACCCGACCCGATCTTGATCCCGAAACCTTCGACTTCAGTCAGTGAGTTCGCTCCTGGCCAGAATTTCAGCCTTCATGCGGGACACGACGACCTCCACAGGCTGCGCGCCCAGGTCCTTTCCGCCCCGTAAACGCACCGACGCCTGACCAGATACAGCCTCCCGGTCACCCATCACCAGTTGATAAGGGACCTTCTGTAAACTGTGCGTGCGTATTTTATAACTGATTTTCTCATTACGCAAGTCCGTCTCCACGCGCAACCCTTCCTCACGCAACTGTTGTGCCACCTTTTCCACTGCATCGCGCTGGGCTTCACTGATATTGGCCACCACGGCCTGCACGGGCGACAGCCACAGGGGCAGGGCCCCCGCATAGTGCTCGATCAGAATTCCGATGAACCGTTCCAGGGAACCCAGGATGGCACGATGCAGCATGACGGGGGTCTGACGGCTATTATCGGCCGCCACGAAAGTCGCGCCCAACCGTTCCGGCATGGAAAAATCCGCCTGGATGGTGCCGCACTGCCAAGTGCGTCCCAGACTGTCGCACAGGTGAAATTCGATCTTCGGGCCATAGAAGGCCCCTTCTCCGGCCAGAATCTGAAAATCCACGGCGTTATGCTCCAGCGCAGTGCGCAGCGCCTCTTCCGCCTTGTCCCAGATAGCTTCGGAGCCAACCCGAGAAGCCGGTCGGGTCGCCAGTTTGTACTGGATTTCGTGGAATCCGAAATCTGCATAGACCCGTCGCAACAAACGGATGAAGGCCGATACTTCTTCCAGTATCTGGTCCTCGGTGCAAAAAATATGTCCGTCATCCTGGGTAAAACCGCGCACCCGCATGACCCCATGCAGGGCGCCGGAAGGCTCATTGCGGTGGCAGGAGCCGAATTCCCCGTAACGGACCGGCAATTCCCGGTAACTGCGCACCCCCTGGTTGAAGATCTGAACATGCCCCGGACAATTCATCGGCTTGATGGCAAATTCCCGTTCTTCCGACAGGGTGGTGAACATGTTCTGGTGAAAATGCCCCCAATGTCCCGATTTCTCCCATAGACCCCGATCCAGGATCTGCGGGCAACGCACCTCCTGATAGCCATTCTCCCGATAGATGCGACGCATGTACTGCTCGATCTCCTGCCACAGGGCCCATCCCTTGGGATGCCAGAAGATCATTCCCGGCGCCTCCTCCTGCAGGTGAAACAGGTCCAGTTCCCGTCCCAGACGCCGATGATCCCGTCGTTCGGCTTCCTCCAGGCGGTGCAGATAGGTCTCCTGGTCCTCGCGGGTGGCCCAGGCCGTTCCGTACACCCGGGTCAGCATTTCGTTCTTCGCATCTCCCCGCCAGTACGCACCGGCCACACGGGTCAACTTGAACACCTTGAGTTTGCCCGTGGAAGGCACATGGGGACCGCGACACAAATCCACGAAATTGTCCTGCCGGTAGAGGGAAATGGGCTCATCCGTGGGAATGGCTGCGATGATCTCTGCCTTGTATTTCTCTCCCAG